>JASHYS010000366.1 GCA_030042915.1 Acidobacteriaceae bacterium | reverse complement strand
GTGATCGCGTATGAGCCGGTATGGGCCATCGGCACAGGCCGCACGGCGACGCCGGAAATCGCCGCCGACGCGCATTGCATCATTCGCGAAGAAGTGGCCAGGCTGCTCGGTCCGCGCTTGGCAGAAGCCATGCGCATCCTGTATGGCGGCAGCGTGAAGCCCGACAACGTGAAGAACCTGATGGCCCAGGAAGAGATCGACGGGGCGCTGGTGGGCGGCGCGAGCCTGAAGCCGGATTCATTTGCGGCGATTGTGAAGTATTGATAGAAGCAGCGGATCAGCTAGTGAGCAGGCCGGTCGGAGCCCGATCTTCGGGCGGCCTTTGATTCTATAGGTCGATTTCGCGCTAGCGATAGAAGCTCGCGATCCAAGCCTGCAGTACCGACGGGAAACAGCCCAACGCCAGAACGGCAACAGCAATACCAACCAGCACCGCCTCCGTGACGGGATGCATGGAAATGGGCGATTCGTCAGCCGCGGGCATGACGTAGGCGCGCTTGAGCACCTGCAGATAGTAGTAGAGCGACACGGCGCTGAACGCGACGGCCAGCGCGACCAGAATCAGGGGCTCGGTATTCACTGAGAACGGCCCTTTAAAGACGCCTCGCCAGCCTCCATTGAGCACGGTTGAGAAGAGATTGAACTTGGCCCAGAAGCCGACCAGGGGCGGAATTCCGGCGAGCGAAAGGAAGAAAACGAGCAGTACGGCCGCGAGCCACGGGTTGCGTTTTTGTAGGCCGAGGAATGCGTCCATCTTGTCGCTGCCTGTCGCCCGCTCCACAACGCCGACCACGCCGAATGCGCCGATGGTCGTCAGTCCGTAGGTGACGATGTAATAAAGAATCGCCTGTGCGCTCGCTGGGGTCCACGAGAAGAACGCCAGGCCCAGCAGAATGTAGCCGGCATGCGCGATAGCGGAGTAGGCCAACAGGCGGCGGACGCTCGATTGCGCAAGGGCGGCCAGGTTGCCGAAGATCATCGACGCCGCGGATAACAACACAAGAATAAGAGGCCACACGGAAACAAATCCCACCGTCATTCGCGGCGGGGTGCCGGGGGGCAACGCCGTGAATGACGCGCGTCCAGTCACGTGAAGGAATTTGGACCACCAGAGAATCGCGTAGCTGATGGAGATGAGCAGGGCAAAGCTCGCCACCTTCGAAACCGACGCGACAAACGCCGCCGCAGGAGCGGGCGCGCCTTCGTACGTATCCGGCGCCCACTCGTGAAATGGCACCGCAGCGATTTTGAACCCCAGACCGACGGCAACCATCACCAGCGCCATGAGGAGCAGCGGCGTGGCGCCGCGCCACGAGGTGAGATACGTTCCGACTACGACGCGCGGCAGGCTGGTTGAGCCGCTCAGGCCGTAGAGATAGCTGAACCCAAACAGCAGAAACGCTGCCGACATGGCGCCGAAGATGTAGTACTTGATGGCGGCCTCGGCGCTTTTTCCAGATTTCTTGGCAAACGCCGTGAGAATGTAGAGGCTCAAGCTCAACAGTTCAAGGCCGGTGAAGATGACCAGCAGATCCTGCGCGGCAGAGATAATCAGGCCGCCGGCCGCGGCCATCAGCACTACTGCGACATATTCGCCCGGGTTGCGCGTGAAGTCGGACCCGATGAGCAGCAGAAGCGTGAGCGCGGTGAGAACGAGAATTGCAATCTGCGCGACACCCGCGGAGCCGCCCGCCGCGAGCAGCAGATCGCTACCGGTGCTGAATCCGGCCCATCCCGACGCATAGACGGCCCACAGCGCCGCCGCGCAGCCCGCCACGCCCACAATGGCGGCAACAGCGAGGCGAGCTTGCAGCGCCGCCTTGCGCAAAAATCCGAGATCGACAACCAGCACGAGCAGCGCGGCAACTTCGAGAGCTGTTTCAGGCAGCGTGGTGTGGAAGAGAGCGCTGTAGTTCATTGCATCCCTCCCGCGAGCAGCGCCTTCACGGCGGGTTCGATTTGGTCGAGAAGAATGCGCGGATAGAGACCGACGGCGAGCGTGCAAACGCCCAGCAGCACCACGCCTGCAATCTCGGGCCAGGTGATGGGTGCGAATTTGTGGGCCTGCTCCGCTTCAAGCTCGTGCGGAGTGGGCAGAGCGTCGGTAAAGAATGCTTTTTGCAGCGCGCGCCAGATGTAGGCCACGCCGACGATGATGCCGAGGCCGGAGACGATCGTCCACCAGGGATTCGCGCGCCACGCGCCAATGAGCACCTGCAGCTCGGCCACGAAACCGGAGAAACCGGGCAGGCCCATGGATGCAACGCCCGCGCCCACAAAGGCCCATGCCGCGAACGGCAGGCGGCGCGACAGGTGCATGGGCTCAAGCTCGGCAAACTGGCGCGTGTGGGTGCGATCGTAAACCACGCGGCCCACGATGGCGAACAGTAATCCGGCAATGATGCCGTGCGAGAACATCTGCAGAACCGCGCCATCCACGCCGATCTGGTTGAGCGTCATAAGGCCGAGCAAAACGAAGCCCATGTGACTGACGCTGGAGTAGCCAATGACGAATTTGAAGTCGGTTTGCGCCAGGGCGACAAGCGCGCCGTAGACGATGCCGATGACGGCGAGCCACGCGAAGACGTCGCGCCACGAGCCGATGCCGAGGAACGAGAATCCCCAGGGATCGAGGCCGTGCGGGAAGAGGCCGATGCCGACGCGCAGGCAGCCATAGGCGCCGAGCTTCATGACCACGCCGGCCAGCAGCATCGACGCGGCGGTGGGTGCGGCCACGTGGCCGGTGGGCGCCCACGTGTGGAACGGCCACAGACCCGCGAGAATGCCGAATCCCACGAAGACCAGCGGGAAGCACCACATCTGAAAGCTGACGGGTAAACCGGCTGCGGCGAGATCGGCAAGCGTGGTGGAGTGCGAGCCTGCGGTGGCATAGGCCGCGAGCAGCCCGATGAGCACCATCGATGAGCCGACGAACGAATAGAGCACGAGCTTCATAGCGCCGTATTGGCGGCGCGTTGAGCCCCAGATGGCGATGAGGAAGTACTTGGGAACGATGGCGATTTCGTAAAAAACGAAGAGCAAAAAGAGATCGCCGCTCAAGAAAACGCCGTAGACGCCGCCGATAAGCGCCATATAAAACGCAAAGAACTGGTTGGTGCGCAGATCGACATTCCAACTGAACAGCACGCCCGCGACAGCGGCGATGCCGGTGAGCAAAACCAGAACGCGGCTGATGCCGTCGGCCACAAGCAGGTAATGGACGCCCATGCTCGGCACCCAAAGCATGTCGATGAACACCTGGCGGCCCTGGCTAAAACCTGCGGCATAACCGGCCACGGCGATGGCGAGCCCGCCCACGGCCACGGCGAGCGCGAACCAGCGCGACAGGACGGGTCTGCCCTTGGGCAGCAGCGCGGAGATAAGCGCGCCGGCAAACGAGATGTAGATCGTCCAGGCCAACACTTAAAATCTCCAATGCGCCAGCAAGTTCACAACCGTGGGATTGATGGCGCCCACGATCAGCTGCGGCACAAGGCCAAGCAGAAACATCAGCCCAATAACGGGCGCCAGAGCCATGCGCTCGCTGTGGTGCAGATCAGGAAAGTTGGCCCAGTGCTCGGGCACAGGGCCAGTGAAGACTTTTTGGATCACGGTGAGCAGAAAGACGGCGGTGATGAGCAAACCAAGCACCGAGATGGTTGCGCTGATCCAGGACAAGGGAAAAACGCCGCGAAAAATGAGGAACTCGCCGACGAAACCGTTGAGACCGGGCAAGCCGAGCGACGAGAACATGGCGATGCCCATCAAACCGGCGAGCACGGGCGCGGGTTTGCGCAGGCCGCCGAAATCGTTGATGCCACGCAGGCCGCCGCTCCGCATCTGGATGATGGCCATGAACCAGAAGAGCGCGGCCGCAGTGATGCCGTGGTTGAACATTTGCAGAATGACGCCGTTGAGCGCGGCGGCCTGGCTGGCCTGCTGGGCCGCGCCCGCGGCAGGGATGGCGAGCGCGAAGATGCCGAGCAGGCAGTAGCCGAGGTGATTGATCGAGGAGTAGGCAAAGACGCGCTTGAGATCGGTTTGCGCGAACGCAGCCCACGCCCCCATGACGACGGTGATGACCGCGAGCGCCAGCAGCGGCGTGCGCATGGCGGCGATTTGCACGCCGAAGATGGGAAGCGCGATGCGCAACAGGCCGTAAACGCCCATTTTCGACATGGCTCCAGTGAGCAGCATGGTGACGGGTGACGGCGCTTCAGCGTAAGCCGCGGGCAGCCACGTGTGGAAGGGCATGAGCGGCACCTTGACTGCGAAACCGGCCAGCACGCCGATGGCCAGCCACGGCATCACCGCGCCCAGATGTGATGCGACCATTTGCTGGAGCTGGCCTGTCGACGCCAGGTTGGCGAGGCTGACGAAATCCATCGTGCCGGCCGCGTCTTTGCTCGACGTTGCGAAGAAAATGGCAAGGAATGAAAGCAGCAGCGCCACCGAGCCCGCCATGGTGTAGATGAAAAATTGCGTGGCCGCGGGGCCGCGGCGCGGACCACCCCACAGCTTGATGAGGAAGAACGCGGGAATGAGGCTGAGCTCCCAAAAAAGAAACCAATGAAAGAAATTGAGCGCGGTGAAGGAGCCGAAGAGGCCCGCTTCAAGGGCAAGGACAAGGCCATAGAAAAGGCCGGGCATGTGGTGCACACGATGCGCGGCGTCGACCGACATGAGGGTGACAATGGCTGAAAGCACCAGCATGAGCGCCCCCAGGCCGTCGACGCCGAGGTGATACTCGATGCCCAGCGAAGGCACCCAGGCGGCGCGCTCGACCAGTCC
>JASHYS010000365.1 GCA_030042915.1 Acidobacteriaceae bacterium | reverse complement strand
CGATGCGCCCGAGGCGCTGCTGAAGCGATGGACGGCGAAAGGCATTCTGAGCCTTGCTTATTTTGAAGCGTGCGTCCTGTTTGGGCTGGTGCTGCATTTTCTTGAGGCGAGGAATTGGCTGGTCGGGCTCCTGTTTGGCGCCGGCATCGCTGCCGAGTTGGTCTGGAGTCCGGGAAAACCGCCTGGTGGGGATGACGCGAAGCCTGCTCAAGACTGAGTTGATGCAAGAGCGAGGCCCCGCCTAAGCAGAGCTACGTGGCACCCCCGGCGCCACCGATCCTGCCAGGACGCTCTGGGGAAAATCCAACCATCTCGCTCCAATACCCAAATTCAAAGTGGACCGTGATGCCGGGCACAGCTTTGGAACCGGTTCCGGTGCAAAATGCTTCACCGTTCCTCCCGCATACCTCCGCGCGCGCTCCTGTAGCGGGGATCTTGGGGAGGAGCGATCGGCTGGAGCGAGCGCGCAAGGCAAACCAGCACCGTTCAATCGGGAAGGAGCTCTCGATGAACTGGAAAGTTTTCACAGCCTTGGTATTCGTTCTGATTTTCTGCACTTCCTCTCTCTCTCAAACCGGAACCAAGCAGAAGCGGCCTCTGCCGTATGAATACGGGCGGGTCGTGATTTCGAATTACTCGGAGAATGCGGGTCTTGCCCCCGTGGTTTTCGACCATTGGATTCATCGTGCCAAGTTCACCTGCCGAGTGTGCCACGTGGATATCGGTTTCGCCATGAAGGCGGGCGGCACGGGCATCAGGGCCGTGGACAATGAGCGCGGATTCTACTGCGGCGCATGCCACGACGGAAAAAGAGTGGTCGACGGGAGGGTGGTATTCCAAGCCTGCTCGGGTGGGGTGGAGACGGCCGATCCGAAACGCTGCGACCGCTGCCACTCCCAGGGTAAGGAAGTGGCGAGCGACTTCGACTTTTTCGCCTTCAGCCGGGCGCTTCCCAAGGCGCGTTTCGGCAATGGCATCGATTGGGAGAAGGCCGAAGCCCTGGGGCTCATCAAGCCGGCCTCTTACCTGGAAGGGGTTTCTGCCGGACCGAACAATTTGCCTGTTCAGAAGGATTTTGCTCTCAGTCCGACCGTTGAAGGGATGCCCGACATCATCTTCTCTCACAAGAAGCACACGGTTTGGAACGGATGTGAGGTTTGCCACCCTGACATTTTTGGGGTGAAGAAGGGGTCGAATCACTACACCATGATGGACAACGCAGGAGGGAAGTACTGCGGAGCCTGCCACACGACGGTGGCATTTCCAATGACGGATTGCCAGCGCTGCCATTCCAAGCCCGTACAACCTTCTTAGCAGAGGCGCTTATGTCTCGGCGGATCATCGTGGCGTTGCGTGCAGCGGGCTTGTCCGCGCTGCTGGTCGGGCTGGCCCTGGGAGAAGCCAGTGCGTGCGCCGGGCAAGCGGCCGCGACACAGGACGCATGGCAGAAAGAGTTTGACACGATTTGCTCCAGGACTCAGGACGCGATGAGTTTTTCCGAGGAGGAACTCGCGTCACTGATTTCCAGGTGCGATGCTTTGCAGCCACAAGTGGAAAGGCTCGACGAGACGCGGCGGAGGGTCTACCAGGGACGGCTGCGTTTGTGCCGGGGCGTTTACCAGTATGTGCTGGACGCGAAGCGGGCGGCAGATACGCAGAATTCATCAACCGTGCCTTCAGTTCCAGTGCAAGAGGCGTGGCAGAAAGAGCTGGATGCGATCTGCTCCAATACCCAGGACGCGGAAAGCTTTTCTGAGGACGAGCTGGCATCGCATATTGCCAGATGCGATGGACTGAGGCCGCAAATAGAAAAGCTTGACGAGACACAGAAGAAGATCTACGAGGAACGGCTGCGGACGTGCAGAGATGTTTATGCCAAGCTACTCGATCGAAAACGGGCTGAGAAGAACTGAGCGCCGATGCCTGTTGTTTGCGCTCATCTGGGCGGGGCTGTTCGTGGCTGTTCCAGGGCTGGGCCAGGTCTACCTGCCACAACCACCGGTCACGCCGCCGTCTGACTACGGCAGAGTGATTCTCTCGAACCACGCGAGCACAGGTCCTGGGCCTGTGGTGTTCGATCATTGGTTGCATCGCGCCAGGTTTACCTGCCGTCTGTGCCATGTGGATATTGGCTTTGCCATGCAAGCCAACGCCACCGGCGTCAATGCAACGACTAACCGTCAGGGTTTTCATTGCGGCGCTTGCCACGACGGGAAGAGGTTATTTGAAGGGAAGCCGATTTTTGCCGCCTGCTCCGATGACACCAGCAGAAGGGACTGCGACCGCTGCCATTCGCTGGACAAGCCCAACACCAGGAAATATGACTACAAGGCGTTCACCGCCGACCTGCCGAAAGACAGCTTTTACGGCATCGATTGGATAGCCGCGGAGAGAGAAGGGAAGATCAAGCCGGTTGATTTTCTGGAAGGTGTCTCCGTCAAGACCGCACCCATGGAGGCCAGAAAGGATTTCTCGATCAAGGCCAGCCTGTCGTGGGTTCATCCCATCGTCTTTTCGCACGAGAAGCACGGCGTCTGGAACGGCTGCGAGCTTTGCCATCCCGAGATTTTCCCAACTGCGCGGAAAGAGACGGTGGAGTTCTCGATGTTCCTGAATATTGAAGGCCGCTATTGCGGCGCATGCCACGGGAAAGTTGCGTTTCCGCTGAATCACTGCAGCGCGTGTCACCCGCAAGGGCCGCTTTGGGTGCCGTGACACGGAGCAAGAGCGGGATTGCAGCTCTACAGCATATGCGGAGCAGGTCTGGGAACTGCAGATTCTTTAAGCTCTAATCCATCGACATCGGATTTCACGATATAAACATCATTCCATGATGTGGGATCTCTGGGTGTCGGTGTGCCTGAAATCACAGCGGCCACCGGCCTGAGCGCTGAGACTCACGATAGCGGCTGAACTTCCTCGTGGCCGTTGTGTGGAGTGAAGCGAATGAGTGAACAGAAGACTGTGATGTCGACAGTGATTATGGATGGGAACGAGGCTGCGGCCTCGGTTGCCTACCGCCTTTCTGAAGTGATCGCCATCTACCCTATCACCCCCTCGTCGCCGATGGCCGAGTGGGCCGATCAATGGCTCTCGGAAGGGAAGAAGAACCTGTGGGGAGCCCTGCCCATTGTGGAAGAGATGCAGAGCGAGGGAGGCGCGGCGGGCGCGCTGCACGGCGCGCTACAGGCCGGCGCTTTCGGGACGACCTTCACGGCTTCGCAAGGGCTGCTGCTGATGATTCCCAACATGTTCAAGATAGCCGGCGAGCTGACGCCGGCAACGATGCATGTTTCAGCGCGCACGCTGGCCACGCATGCGCTGTCGATTTTCGGCGATCACTCGGACGTGATGGCCTGCCGCAGCACGGGCTGGTCCATGCTGGCTTCGAATTCCGTGCAGGAAGTGGCCGACCTGGCGACAATCGCCCAGATCGCGACGCTGGAATCGCGCATTCCGTTCATTCATTTTTTTGACGGCTTCCGCACTTCGCATGAAGTGGGCAAGATTGTGCCTATCAGCGACGATACGCTGCGCGCGCTGGTCGATGACAGGCACCTCATCGCGTTTCGGAAAAATGCGCTCTCGCCCGATCGGCCGTTCATTCGCGGGACGGCGCAGAATCCCGACGTGTTCTTCCAGGCGCGCGAAGCCTGCTCGCCGTTCTACGCCGCCGTTCCCGGAGTGGTGCAGGCGGTGATGGATCGGTTTGCCAAGCTGACGGGACGCGCCTATCACCTGTTCGATTACTACGGCGCGCC
>JASHYS010000364.1 GCA_030042915.1 Acidobacteriaceae bacterium | reverse complement strand
CTGAGGCGCTCATCGCCAATCCGAAGGGCGACGGCGACGGGCACTATTTGAAGGTGGTGGCATCGGCAAGCGGCAGCTTCTCGGTGACCAACACGCGTACCGGCCAGACGAAGGACTATCCGCGGAATAGCCAATAGCAACCAGGAGTCATCCCATGTCCATCAGCCGAAGAGAATTCATCTCAGGCCTTGCAGGTGCGGCCGCACTGGCCACCGTGCCGCGTGCAATTCGCGCCGCCGGAGACTGCCCGTTTCGTCTGTCGGTGATCAACGACGAAATCTCGGGAGACTTCGATCATGCGTGCTCCGTTGCCGCGAACGACTTTGGCCTGCAATGGATCGAGCTGCGCAGCATGTGGGGCAAAAACGTATCGGATCTGAACGCCGACGATATCGACCGTGCGCGCCAGATCCTGGAGAAATACAAACTGCGCGTCACCGACATCGCCAGCCCGCTATTCAAAGTGCATTGGCCGGGCGCGCCGGTGTCGGCCAAAGGCCCGCGCCGCGATGCGGCCCAAATTGACGCGGACTTCAAGAAACAGCCCGACGTTCTGAATCGCTGCATCGATCTGTGCAAGGCGTTCCAGACCGATCGCATTCGCTGCTTCGACTACTGGCGGCTGGACGATGCGAAGCCCTATCGCGCGGCCATCAACGATAAGCTGCGCGAGGCAGCGCGCGCTTGCGCCGCGCACGGCCTGATCCTGCTGCTGGAAAACGAAATGGATTGCAATACCGGCACGGGGAAAGAGGCTGCCGAGGTGCTGGCCGTAATTCATGAGCCCAATTTCATGCTCAACTGGGATCTCGGCAACTCGGCGACTTTCCCCGGCGACACGCCCTATCCCGATGACTACGATCTGCTGCCGAAGAATCGCATCGGCCATTGCCATTGCAAAGACACGATTCGCAAGCCGGACGGAAAATTCGAATGGGCGCCCGTGGGCGGCGGCATGATCGATTGGGTGGGACAGTTTCGCGCCTTTGAGCACGACGGCTACCACCACGCGGTGAGCCTGGAAACGCACTGGCACGGCGGCGTACCGCCGGCCGGCTCGGGGATGAGCGTAAGCGAAGCGTCGACCCGCGCCAGCATGAAGGGATTGAAGGAGGCTCTCGCCACGGCGGGGATCAGGTGTTGATAGCCGGCAACGTGTATCCAGGGGCCGGTCGCCAGTAGTCTCCAGCTCTTATCCGGCGGCCTTTCTGCTGCGGCTGCCGCGAGCATTCAACCAGCGTTCACAATGCGCGGCCGCATCGGCCGTTACGATGGGCAAGAGCCACTCGCCGAGCATATGCGGCGAGTTGGCCTGCGGCCGAGCGCAACGAGCGATGCATCTACTTCAGATACGCGCGCACCAGGTCGATCAGGTCCTCGGCCAGCTCGGGGGCGATCTGCTCCTTGGCGCCGTCCACCAGGTGGAAGCGGATATGCGTCTCCAACACCTCGGCCATGAGGCTGTTGATGCCTCCGCGCGCGGCAGCCAGAAGCATAAGCTGGTCGCCGCAGTCCTGATCGCCGGT
Source organism: Acidobacteriaceae bacterium (assembly GCA_030042915.1). The sequence goes on along the minus strand of JASHYS010000364.1, from coordinate 4,881 downwards.
GAGCGAGCGCTCCACCGCGTCCATTTGACCGCGCACCTTGCGCACGCGCTGCAGCAGCTTTACCTTCTCCCGATCCTGACCCTTTTCCCTGTCCTGACCCTTTTTCCGATCCTGACGCTTTTGCCGATTCTGATGTGCCATGACTGGAGTCCCTCGCTTGACAATACCCACCCCGGGTATGGTATGAACCGAGTTGGGGTATAGTTGCCTCTTCCTCATTCTATGCTGATGCGCCGGCCCAATTCGATTCTTCTTGCGCTTAGTGGGGTAGCTTGTGCCCTGTTGATCACGGCTGGATTGGTTCGGGCGCAGACAACGACGGGCGATTCGAATGCGGGCAATGGGGGCTCTTCGGGCGCGAGCGATCCCGAGACGCTTTTTCCGCACACCGAGACGGGCCGCTACTGGATCTCAGGGCAGGCAAACATCATCCTGCAGGGGCATGGTGCGTTCGCGGCAAAATACAGCGGGCCCAACAGCTTCACAAACTGGGGGCAGTGGGCGACTACGCACGTGCTCACTCTGTATACCGGCTATGAGCTCACGCACACGACCGAAGTCTTCGCGGACATGGAGGATGCAACCGGCAATGGCGACGGCAACGCTAACGGACTGGCCGGCTACGTCAACCTGGATTCGGTGCGCCTAGTGGAAGGCATGCCGCTGTCGAAGGCGCCCTACCTGGCACGATTCATGATCCTGCAGATCATTCCGCTGTCGGGCGATCACGTGGACGCCGACCGCGACGAACTGCACCTGGCCACGTCGCTGCCGGCACGGCGCATCGAGTTCCGCCTGGGCAAGTACGACCTGACCGATTTTTTCGATGCGAATACCTACGGTTCCGACAGCCACCTGCAGTTCCTGAACTGGACAGTGGATAACAACGGCGCCTACGACTATGCGGCCAACACCCGCGGCTACACCGACGGCGCGATTGTGGAATACGACGATCACTGGTGGACGGTGCGCTTTGCCGAGGCGCTGATGCCGAAGATTGCGAACGGAATCTACCTGGATGCCGATGTGGCGCGGGCGCGTTCGGAGAATCTGGAGTTTGAGGCGCGCGGCAGCCGCATTGCGCATCGAGCGGGTGTGGTGCGGGTTCTGAGCTACCTGAACCACGCCGACATGGGCAACTACCGCGAAGCGATTGCGGAGTTTCTCCAAGGCAAAACCCCGACCCCGGAGATCATTGCGACACGCGAGCAGGGACGGCACCGCTACGGCTTCGGCTTGAACTTCGAGCAGGAACTCAGCTCACAGGTAAGCGTCTTTGGGCGTCTGGGCTGGAGCGATGGACACAACGAAGCGTTTTGCTATACCGAAGACGACCGCACCGCGGAGCTTGGCGCTTTTGCCACGGGTCACGCTTGGCGCCGTGCCAGCGATCGCGCGGGCGCGGCCTTTGTGGCCAACGGCATTGTGGCCTCTCATCAACAGTATCTGGCGCTGGGCGGGCTGGGCTTTTTGCTGGGCGACGGCGCCCTCACCTATGCGCCCGAAAAGATCTTCGAAGGCTTCTACACGGCGCATCTCTGGCGCGGTTTCTTCATTTCCTACGACTTGCAGCACATCAACGATCCGGGCTACAACCAGGCGCGCGGCCCGGTGGCTGTTTCCGCGTTCCGGTTCCACACGGACTTTTGAGAAACAGGGACCAAGGAAACGAGGCGCCAACCGGAAGACTCAACGGAGCCGGTTCAGCGAAGGACTCGGCCGGTCCAGACGCTCTGACCCAGGCAATCAGGCTGAGAGGCATCATGAGAAAAATGGAAACAAGGCGCGATGCCCAAAGAATGCCGGAAATGGCCCAGCGCTGGCCTGCTGGGTCAACGAAGACGGCGCCCATGGAAGAGGGAGCCACAACCAGGAGATTGCCTGCTGCGGATGCGGCATAAAACAAGATCGCGAGGCGCCATTGACTTGTGGGGGACGGGATGGTCACCCGGCCACTGAGATACAGCGCGAATAGCTGATAGAAGATGTAGACGGTGAGAAACCAGCCAAAGAAGTTGCTGACCGGCACTCCAAAGTACGAACCGCCGTCCCACCACACCCAGGCATGATCGACGTCTGCCCAGACCGCATCCATGGAAAAGTCCCAAGCCGTCATGACGAAGCTTGCAGCCAGGGGCAACAAAACGATCTTCCGGCCCGAGAGAGGCTGGTTCCGGCAATCCAGGATGACGACCGCGAGAACCCATGACAGATAACCCATTCCCATATAGGCAAGAGCGATGAGAATCGGCAGATCGAAAACTTTCGGCCCCATCAGGCCGGTGAACCAGTAATGACCGAATGGAAAGCCGGTTCTGAGACCCACGCTCTCAACCAGGGTTTCGACGCCGACGCATAGAGAGGCGAGGACAAGAATTGCACGCGAACCGTAGGTGCGCGCTCCATGCAGCAAAGCGAAAAGCGCGGGAGGAACCACGTGGAAGACGACGATAAGAAGGTTGGGAACCCTGCCCGCAAAAAGCTGAAGAATCCTGGCCGCCAGGTAGAGGAACAGCAAAGCCGTTAACAGGAACCGGCGCAGATCGTCCTTTGTATCGATGGGCGGCATATGGGAAGTTTATGACACCTGGTTGTTTCGAGCGCGCGGTCGATTGCGGGCGGCCGGCTGCCGGGCGCGATCAGCTCTTGCGATTCAGATGGCTGGCCAAAATTTCGAGGAATGCGCTTTGGCCGGGAAGGATTTTGGTCACGGCGTCGGCGAGCGAAAACCATGCCGCGCGGTCGACCTCGGGGAATTGCTGCATGCGGCCTGACTTCGGGGGCCATTCCAGCTCAAACGTGTTGCTGCTGATTTCTTCAGCGGCGCAGTCACCCTCCACTGCCCAGGCCGTGACCAGCTTGCCGCCTGGCTGCCGGATTTCACCCAACGGAATGTACGCGGCTTGATGGGCGGCCGGTGGTGGGGCGAAACCGGTTTCCTCCCGGAATTCACGCTGAGCGGCCTGGAGAGGATTCTCGCCGCTCTCGTACTCGCCCTTGGGCAGCGACCACGAGCCCAGATCTTTGTTCTTCCAGAAAGGCCCGCCCGGGTGGACCAGAAACACTTCGAGGCGTCGCTCGCGATAGCGGTAGAGAAGGAGTCCGGCGCTTAGCTTGGGCATGGGCGTGCTTTCCTCAGTTGTATTATCAGGCGCGGAGGGAAAAGGCAGGGAATAGCAGTAGCCGGTAGGGAGTAGGAAGGCGGGGAGGGAGCAAGGGAGCGAGGGAGCAAGTCGGCGTTCAGTGGCGAGGGGAGTCTTGCCCCGCCCTAGCAAAGCCAGGACGGGGCACCCGCGAGGCGGCCGATCAGATGCGAAGGAAGATCTTTCTGCGGTACATCCAATACAAAAAGAGCCAATAGGCGAGCAGCGTGAAAGCGCCCAGCACCACCGGCTCAACCGCCGAGCCGAAGAGGTTGAGCATGCGCATGCCGAGATGGATGCGGAAGCTGCTCTCAACGAAATCGCTGCAGAGCTCGGCGATGACATAGGCGGCGATGGAGTTCATGCCGACCACGACCAGCGGGAACACCAGCTTGCGATGGTGCTTGACATCGACAAGCCAGGAAAATGCGGCGAGAAAAAGGAAGCAGACGCCGCCGGAGAAGAGCGTCCAAGCGGGCGTCCAAACGCGCTTGACGATGGGGCAGATGCCGGTGAAGTGCAAGAGGAGGCCGGCGGCGCAGAGGGCTGCGGCGGCGAGGAGAAAGCGACGCAGCGGAATGGAGGGCGCGGCGGTACGAAACCAACGGCCGGCGATGAGGCCCAGGATCATGGTGCCCAGCGTGGGAATAAAGCTGAGAGTGAGATAGCCGCCGGCGTTATAGACGAAGGGATGGACGCGGGGAAACAAGTTGAGGAACCAGAGGTCGAAGGCCTGGCCGAGATTGCTGTTCTTGTTCCAGTGGGCGGCGAAGCCGGTTAGCAAATGGCGGTGCCACTCGGGCGGCACGCCCACGGCTGCCCAGTCGAAGTTCGGTCCCGGCGCGGGGTAGAGGGCCCAGGCCAGCCAATAGAAGAAGAGGATGGCGGCGAGCGAGATCCACTGCCAGCGCGGACGGACGAAGGCGAGGAGAAAGGCGAAGGTGTAGCCGAGGCCGATCTGGGTGAGCGTGTCTTCAAAGGTGAAATAAGTGATGGGCCCGGCGGTGGAACGAAGAAAGATGCCGAGGGCGATGAGAACGAGGCTGCGCCACAGAGTGTGGAAAAGCATGCGGCGAAAGGGCTCGCCCTTGCGCAGGCGGCTGGCCAGCGAGTAGGGCAGGGAAACGCCGGCGAGAAAGGTGAAGCCGGGCTGAATGGTGTCGTGCAGGCTCATGCCCGCCCACTCGACGTGGGATTGCTCGTAGCCTAGAAAATGCCACACGGGATTGCCGGGGAAGGAGCGCGACACGTGGTAGAACTGGAGCACCTCGGCCATCATGAGCACCATGACCAGGCCGCGATAAGCGTCGACGGCGACGTTGCGCTGGGGTGGTGGAAGGTCGGCGGGCGCGGCGGCCGACGAGGCGGTCGACCGGCTCGGCGCGGTGGTCCGAGTTGGGTCTGCGGTAAGGCTCATGTTGGTTGCGCAGTGGCGCTGCGGCGCGGGGTCTTGAGGCTCCATTGTTGCATTGGGCGAGCGCGCAGTCTACTGGAATTGGCGTGTGCGGCGCGGGCGGGTTTGGGCGTTTGCCGTCGCTTGACAGTGCGGAGACGCCCGCCTATTTTTGTTTGGATGTCGACGAAGAGCTGCATAGCGACGATCATGTTGTGGCTGCGAGCGGATTTCATGCGCTGGATGGATGGGGCTGCGTGTGTGGGCTTGATGGCGCTGGCGTGTTGCGCGGGCGTGGCGAGCGCGCAGGAGAAGAAGGCTCCGCTTGCGCCGCCGGGCGACACG
>JASHYS010000363.1 GCA_030042915.1 Acidobacteriaceae bacterium | reverse complement strand
AAAAATGTGATCAGCAGCACGATATTCTCACCCGCCTGAGTGGCGCGCGAGATCAAATCGGAGATTTCCACGAACAGTTTGCGCGTGGACCCATATTTCGCGATACCGCTCGGAAGTTGCATCGAGCACATGATTGCGGGACTTAGAGGAGGCGGCACAAAAGTTTCTTCACCGCGCACAAACCGCGACGCCGTTTTTGCAGACCTCCCATCCCAGCTGAGCAGCTGCAATTCACCATTTGGCCCGCCTCGGATCAGCTCAAGGAGCGAACCATCTGCGAAAGCCTTCCCGCCGGTGTGCATCAGCTGTCTGTCTGCGTGACGCTCGATGACGTTTTGATCGGGCATTTGTTCTGGCCCTCCGTTACTGCATTCTCGACTTTCTCCTTTCTTCTTCTGCAGTTTCAACAGCAGACTGTTGGGGGGAGTAGGACAGCAAACTGTTTGGGCGCAGCTTAAGGCGAGCAAAGTCAACGGGGCGTTAGACATACGGGCGGTACCGACTCACGTTGGCAAAATAGCCTTCAATCAGTTCTGTTGACGGAATGCCCGGGATTGCCGGCCATCCTTCCCTTGCCCGATGCGTCAGCGCGCTGCCGAGAATTCGTTCAGTAGAATTCTGCTTTCTTCACGGATGCCACAACAATCGCATCGACTTAAGTGTCCAGGTTTTTTCTCAAGCGGACCGATAGGTGGTAGGCGCCGGAAATCGCAAGTGCCACGGGTCCCAAATAGGGGATCACCAGCTTCAGAGTGACCCAGAGCTTGGAATCGCCCGAGATGAGGATCCATGCCGGAACCGTGATAACCATCATTGCGATCGCTATCCTCGTGAGTTGGAACCACAACTTATGAAAGAATCTCGCGGTGGCCGCGCGATCGGGCAGGTCCGAGTCCGCGATTCCATACCATCTGCCCACAAGTGCTGAGGCGAGCAACATGGCCACCGGGATCCCAATCGCGAAACAGAATACGATGGTTGCGCCCGCAGACAGGAAAAAGATTGAGCCGGGGAGTGCCGCGCCAGAGCACTAGTTACAACTTGCGTTCGATGCTGAATCCCAGCTCGGCGAGCACTTTCACGGCGCCGGTTCTGCCGCCTTCGAAATCGCCGGAAGCGAGCCGCTTGCCCGTAGCAAGCTCAAAGGCAGTGCCGAGGATTGCCTTCGGCGGGTAACGGCGCCCATCCAAGACCAGCTCATAAGTCGTCGTCGGAGCGAAACCGTGCGCAGAGAAAAACTCCTCTGCGCCGAGCCGGTCATACTCGCGTATTGCGCGTAGCACCTCACGACGAGTCACGCGAGTCCATTGCACCATGTTTCCTCCTTTCGCGGCTCTCAGCCGCCCGTCGCCCCTTCGGCGGGAAATTGGCACATCGACCTTGGAAGATAGAGTCTCAAGCAGAAAGAAATTGCTTGACAAGCGCGGCTGTTGCGTCCGGGTTCTCTTCCGGAAAGAAATGGCCGCCTTTCATCGCCTGGCCGTGCACCCGCGGAGCCCAATGCTGCCAAATGCCCAACGGCCCGCCGTCCTTTGCATAGAGCGTATCGAGCGGGCCGCCTTCGGCCCACAGATGAAGCATCGGGCATTCGATCTTTCTCGATGCTTTCTTGTCCGCACTGTCGTGCTCCACATCGATCGTTGCTGCGGCTCGATACTCTTCGCAGATGCCGTGAACGCGGGCCGCATCGCGATATGTGGAAACGTATTCGTTCAGAATCTCCGGTCCAAAGGAACCCTGGCCGAAGGGATTATGGAAAACGGCTTCGGGCGCACCCAGCAGATAGCTTTCCGGAAGCGGCGCTTTTTGCGAGAGCAGGATCCACGGCCAATAGGTTTGCGCAAAGCTCGCGTCGGAGCGGCTCCACGCCTCCAGGATCGGAATTACATCGAAGATGGCAAGACGCTTCACGGCCTCCGGATGGTCAAGGGCCAGGCGATAGCTGACGCGCCCTCCACGGTCATGGCCGATCAGCGTGAAGGATGGAAAGCAGAGCGCGGCCATCACGTCCACAAGCTCGTTAGCCATGGCCCGTTTTGAGTAGGGAAAATGGTCATCGGTAGAAGCTGGTATCCCGCTTCGCCCGTAGGCGCGTAGATCGACACAGATCACGGTATGGCTCTCGGAAAGCTGTGGGGCCAGGAAGCGCCACATCAGGCTTGTGCGCGGAAATCCGTGAACCAGCAAAATGGCCGGTCCGGCTCCATAGCGGCGCACGAAAATTGTGTTTCCCGAGACCTCGACGTGAGAAGTCTTGAACGAATTCTGATCGGTTTCGCTTGATCCCGATCGCCCTCCGATCGAGGCTTTGGCCGGACCCACGAACGCACTCTCCACGACCGCGCTGAACGACGCGGCTGTCGGCCCGCCCACAAAAACACGACGCTGCACTGCATCCTCCACGCTCTAGATTCCCTTAATCTCTCCACTGTCCATACGCAAAGAAGCGCCTGTCATCCACTTTGCCGCCGGTGACAATCGCGACAGTGTTTTTCGTTGTCATTGCACTCCTCTTCCCGGCCTTTGCGTCTCAAGGCCTTTCGCCACGGAAATGAAACTCTATGCTGAGAGAGTTTCATGCGCAGCCTCAAGGATCACGTCGATCACCACCTGTGGATCTGCGTACATCGGAGTGTGATCAACGGAGTGGGGCCGGACTTTAGCGTCCATACGCTCGGCCATGAAACGCTGCGTCTTCGGATTGATCATGCGGTCTTCTTCCGCTAGCAAATACCACGTCGGTTTGGATTTCCAGGCTGGGGTCGGAACCGGCTGCTGAATGCATTGCACCGCGATGGGCCGCTGGACAGCGGCTGCTATGCTCGCCTGGCCGGCAGAAGCCTTGTGCGCAAGCGCCCGCCGAAATGCGTCATCCGGCATCCATACATAGTTATGCGCATCAGGAACCATCTTCGGCTGCTCTGGGCTCGGTTCGTCATGATAGAAAACCTTGGCGACGGTCTCTCCCTCATCCGGCGCGAGGGCTGCGACATAGACCAATGACTTCACTCGGTCTTCACGCACCGTGGCGATTACGGCGCCGGAGTAGGCGTGACCAACCAGGACAACCGGTCCGGTCGTGCGTTCGAGCGCTCTGCTCAAGGCGTCAGCATCATCGGTGAACGAAGTCATCGGTATCGGCGCGCACATGACGCGCAGACCATGCCTTTGCAAAGGCACAACGACGTTGCCCCAGCAGGAACCATCGGCCCACGCCGCATGCACCAGCACGATGGCGGAGTTCTTGGGGAACTGACTGGTTTTTGGGGACCGCTCTGAAGCTTTCGCGGATTCCGCGGAAGTTTGTGACAGTACAGAACCCGTCAGGGGCCCCTCGGCTGCGATTCCCAGGGTTGCTACGGAAAGCGCCCCCAGAAATTTGCGTCGCTCCATCTCCTCCTCCTCGTTCCCGTCACCTATCGCCAGAAAATAGGTGGGCAGTGAACGCTTCTTACAACCCGCCGAGGAACTCTTCCATCACCCCTGCAATCTCAATGGCGTGGGTCTCGATTGCGAAATGCCCCGTGTCGAGAAATTGGACTTCAGCGTCCGGCAAGTCTTTGCGAAATGCTTTAGCGCCGGCGGGTATGAAAAACGGATCATTCTTGCCCCAAATGGCCAGCAAGGGCGGCTTGTATTTACGGAAATACTCTTGAAATTTTGGATAGAGTTTCACGTTCGACGCGTAATCCAGAAATAGGTCAAGCTGTATGTCCTTGTTGCCCGGCCGTTCGAGCAGAGCGGTGTCCAATGTGTACGACTCGGGCGGAATGCTTTCCGGATTTGCTACGCCGTGCGTGTATTGCCATCGCG
>JASHYS010000362.1 GCA_030042915.1 Acidobacteriaceae bacterium | reverse complement strand
AACAGCGAGGCGCTGCACGCTCCGTCGAAGCATTTGTCGTGATAGAAGACGCGAACCCGCACCAAAGGGGCCCCCTCCTGGTCAAGAAGCCTGAATGACCGGAACTGTTTAGCATCAAGGCATTCTCCCGCCATGTCAAGCGGGTGAAAGTAGGGAACAGAGATTAGGGAACAGGGAACCTGGAACAGCTAACACTTCGTCCCCTTAGTCCCTTGGTCCCTTAGTCCCTCAGTCCCCTGGCACTTGCTCCCTTGCTCCCTCGCTCCCTCGCTCCCTTGCTCCCTTGCTCCCCGTCTCTACGTGGCCCAAATCACATTCCGCCGGCCCACCCGTCTTTTACCCTCAAAACAGCCTCCACGCATGACTTCCACGGCCGCCCAAGCTCGCTACCCGCTCTCACAGGGCGTGAACCCATGGCTCGTCACCTGTTCCGTCATGCTGCCCACCTTCATGGAGGTGCTCGACACGGCTATCGCCTCAGTGGCGCTCCCCTATATCGCCGGCTCGCTCTCGGCCTCAAACTCTGAAGCCACCTGGGTGCTCACCAGCTACCTGGTCGCCAACGCGGTCATCCTGCCCGCCTCTAACTGGTTCGCGCGCCGCTTCGGCCGCAAGCGCTTCCTGCTCACCTGCGTCGTCATCTTCACCGTCGCGTCGTTCTTCTGCGGTGCGGCGCCCTCGCTGGCCATTATTCTGCTGGCCCGCATCATGCAGGGCGCGGGCGGCGGCGCGCTGCAGCCCCTCTCGCAATCCATCCTGCTTGAAAGCTTCCCGGTCAAGGACCGCTCCAAGGCCATGGCCGCCTATGGCCTCGGCATCGTGGTCGCTCCCGTGCTCGGCCCCACGCTGGGCGGATGGCTCACCGACACCTGGAGCTGGCGCTATGCCTTCTACATCAACATCCCCGTCGGCATCCTGGCCGTCATCATGATCAGCCGCTTTGTGCACGACCCGCCCTACATCAAGCACGCCAGGGTCGGCGCTTTCGACAACATCGGCTTCGGCCTGCTCGCCATCTGGACCGGCTGCCTGCAAGTCGTTCTCGACAAGGGCCAGGAGGACGACTGGTTCGGCGCCATCTGGGTGCGCTGGGCTGTGGCCGCGCTCGTGATCGGCTTCATCGGCTGGATCTGGCGCTCCTGGACCAATCCTAAAGGCCTCGTTGACCTTCACATCCTCAAGAACCGCAACTTCCGCACCGGCTGCTACATGATCACCCTCCTGGGTATGTGCATCTACATCACCATCGCCATCCTCCCTCTCTACTACCAGGAAATCCTCGGCTACACGGCATTCACCGCCGGCCTCGTCGTGGGTCCGCGCGGCATCGGTTCTTTCATCGGCTCGCCTGTCATCGGCATTCTTGGCTCGCGCATCGACAACCGCAAGCTCCTTTGCGCCGGTTTCCTCGGCTTCGCCGTCTGCGCTTTCATCTTCGGCACCGTCGACCTCTCCATCGGCCCCTACACGCTGCTCCTGCCCATCACGCTTACCGGCTTCGCGCTCAGTTTTGTCTTTGTGCCGCTGGCCACGCTTGCCACGGCCACCCTCTCCAATCAGGAGATGGGCAACGCCACCGGGCTCTTCAATATGCTGCGCAACATCGGCGGCTCCATCGGCATCGCCATGGCCACCACCGCCATCACCCGCCGCGCCGACTCCCACCAGACCGATCTGGCCGCGGGCCTTGCTTCCACATCCCCTATCCTGCAGCAGAAATCCGCGTTCATCGCCGCCTACCTGGGCCATCGCATCGGCCCACCCGGCGCACGCCCCGGCTCCTTCGCCCTCATCTACGGCCTTATGCAGCAGCAGGCCGCCATGCTGGCCTACATCGACGTCTTCCGCTGGACCGCCGTCCTGGCGATCATCTGCGCCGCCGCTGTCTGGCTCTTCAAGAAGCCGCAAAGGCACGACACGCCACCCGGCGCGCATTGACCGCGCGGCCGAAATCGCCGACTCGCCCAGCGAGCTTTTATCCCACCACCACAAACCTCTTCTGCTTCTCGTCGTACTCCTCAATCCGCCCCGTCATGATGTCGTAGTACCACCCGTGCGCCGTCAGCCGCCCCTCGGCAATCGCCCGCGCCACCGGCGGCTGCACGCGCAAATTCATCAACTGCGCCACCACGTTGCCCCGGATCACCGCCGCCAATTCCGCGCTCTCGCCGTCGGCCGGGTTCAACGGCTGCTTGTAGTCGAACGCCTTCTCCACGTGCTCCAGCCAGCGCCGGGCCCTGGGCAGATTCTCCAGGCTCTTGTGGTCGAGCGCCGCCTTCAGCGCGCCGCAATCCGAGTGCCCGCAGATGATCGCGTGCCGCACGCGCAGCACGTCGACCGCATATTCAATGGTCGCCGTCACTCCGTCGCCGTCCTGACTCGTGGCCGGCACCACGTTCCCAATGCTGCGCGAGATGAACAGGTCGCCCGGCTCCGTTCCCAGGATCATGTCGGGCAGCACCCGCGAGTCGGCGCAGGTGATGAACAGCCACATCGGCGCCTGCCCTTCGGCCAGCAGGTGAAAATGGCTCTTGCGCGCCGGAAACACCTCCTTGAGAAACCGCTTGTGCCCTTCGATCAACCGTTCCATCTCGACCTCTCTTCCCAGCGTAACGCCGCGCCTGCGCGTCCGAGGTTGCTCAGCCTTGAAGGGTCCGGGCGTCAGCCTTGAAGGGTACGGGCTTTAGCCCGTACGTTAAGGCTCCCCAAAAAATGGATTCGGGGCTTTAGCCCCGAGCCCCGAATAGATCCTCCGGCCTCTATCCTGTCTCTGAGAGAATTCTTCTTATGAAACTGCTGATTCAACCGCTCCGATTTGCCGTTCTGCTGGTTCTGGCCGTTGCCATCGCCCCGGCGCTGTTGGCCCAAACCGTTGACACCATCGATCCCGCCTTGCGCACCCAGGTCGATCGCATCGCCACGCAGGTGCTCCAGGCTACTGGCGTACCCTCCGCCTCCGTTGCCGTCGTACAGCATGGCAAGCTCGTGTACACCCACGCGTACGGCAGCGCGAGCCTGGCCACTCATACCGGTCCGGCCGTCCCCGCCACGCCCGAGATGCGCTACTCCATCGGCTCCATCTCCAAGCAATTCACTGCGTCTGCCATTCTCATGCTCCAGGAGCAGGGCAAGCTCAGCATCGACGACCCCGTCGGCAAATATCTTCCCGATCTCACCCGCGCCAACGAAGTCACCATCCGCCAGATTCTCTCCCACACCTCGGGTTACCAGGACTACTGGCCCGAGGATTACCTGATGACGCCCATGCTCCAGCCCACCACCGCGCAGCAGATCCTCGATACCTGGGCCAAGAAGCCGCTGGACTTCGACCCCGGCACGCAATGGCAGTACTCCAACACCAACTACGTCATCGCCGGCCGCATCGTCGAAATCGTTTCCGGCCAGCCGCTCTTCGATTTCCTCACCCAGCACATCTTTCGCCCGCTGAGCATGACCTCCGCCTTCGACTCCGACCAAACCAAGCTGACGCAGGCCGATGCCACCGGCTACTATCGCCACGCGCTCGGACCGCTCATCTACGCGCCCATAGCCGGTTTCGGCTGGATGTTCGCAGCCGGCGAACTGGCCATGACCGCCCACGATCTGGCTCTTTGGGATGAAAGCCTTCTCGCGCAATCGATCCTGAAGCCGGAAAGCTACAAGCAAATGTTCACCGAGGTGAAGCTCAAGAACGGCCAGGGCACGCACTACGGCCTGGGCGTCGATGTGCGCCAGCGCAACGGCCACCCCTCCATTGAGCATTCGGGCGAAGTCTCCGGCTTCGTCTCCGACAACGAAGTCCTTGTCGATTCGGGCGCTGCCGTGGCGGTCCTCACCAACCAGGACGCCGTCAATGCCGCCATCACCATCGCCCGGCTGGCCGCGCCGCTCGTCGCCGGTTACCCGCTCAGCGCCCCCGAACAGCAGGCGCTCGATATCTACCATGGACTCGAGCAGGGCCGCATCGATCGCTCGCTGCTGGCGCCCAGCCTTAGCGACTACTTCACGCCTCAAGCCATCGCCGATTTCCAGTCCAGCCTTGCTCCGCTCGGCGAGCCGCTCAGCCTGCGACAAACCAGCCAGCAGCTCCGCGGCGGCATGACCTTCCGCAGCTTCGACATCTCATACCCAGGCCGCAGCCTCGATCTCACTACGTACACCTACTCCGACGGCAAGCTCGAGCAGTACCTCATTGCACCCGTCCAATAGCGATGAAGCTTGAAACCAGCCCCTCTGCAAACCGCACCCACGCTACTGGGGTCCCGTCCTCACCGGCTCGGGAAATAACCACAGTCGCGCCATCCTGACGGTCAAAAGCGCAACGCAGTGCGGTTAGTGGGGAAGGCCCGCCGCTCTTGCATCGCGGAGCGAACCGATTCGGCAATAAAATCTGATGTCTGAAGACCCATCCCGGTACTCGTCAGTCAGCGCGTATTTTTCCAGCAAAGCGGGCAATGATGGATCGGCGTAATCCATGACCACTGTCCCGAAATAGCCCTGCCTCGCCAACCCTTCCCACCCGTCACCTTCAAAGGGGATCCCTGCAGCTCGATCCACGTAGTACGTGTATGCAAGCACAAAGTGAGGAGAAGTGGGTTGGACCCACGGCAGATCCGCGTAGCGATCTGAGGCAAAGACGGGACCCGGCAAGCGGCGCAGCTTTTCCGCCACAATGCGGTGGAGGGAGTCCTCGTATCGATACGCTCCGTAGGCTGCGTGCGCATCGGCAATCCCGCAAATCATTACGAGTGCGCAAACCACAAGAGCGGCCATGGTGAATCGCGCATGGATTCGTTGCCAAAGCACCGCCAGTGCAAGCATTGCAACCCAAGCAGTAGGGATGTAATAGTTCGCCGCGGCGCCCGCTTTGCATCCCGTCACCGCTGCAAAACCAATTGAAACCAGCAAAACCGCGGTCACCGCCGTTTCCACCGGATTGAGAGCCACCCGATGCACGCGCTTCGAAACCATCCACAGCACGGCCGCCAGGCCAAAAGGCAGAAACAGGTTTCTCACCATGGCCAGGCCGGCATTCTCCACGCCGCGCTGCAACACCAGGGGAAGGTTCCTCATGCCAAAGACAACGATCTCTCGGTAGAGGGGCCCTCCCAGCCGGAATGTGAGAATCACAAGTGTCCACCAGCCGCTGCACAGAATCACGACCGCACGCCAGCGTTTGAGCAGCAAAAGCGAAAAAACCGAGCCGGTGAGCACGGTGACTTGCGTCTGCTTGAATGCCCACGCAGCATAGAAAAAGATCACCGCCGCCAGGATCAGGCGATCGCTGGGTTTGCGCGCATAGCGCAGGATGGCGTAGAAACCGGCACACTCCAAGGCAAGGGCTCCCAGGTCGGATCGAACCGTGAGGGACCAGAACCCCACCAGAGGGCTCGAGATAGCGATCAGACTCCATGCCCAGCGGACAGCCGGACGAGCGAACAAGCCCTCCTTTACCAAATCCCGCTGTGCGAAGTAGAAGATCACACCGCTCAGCAACGCAAACATCACGGTTGCCAGGCGGCCGATGGTCGCCATCCACACCACATCGAGTCGCAGCGCGTGCAGGCACGCTTTTATCACCGATCCGTAAAACCAGTAGAATCCCCAGTTGAATAAGCTCGCGGCAAAGGGAATGCGATGGGGGTCGGTGTAAACCGGCTGATGCTGGGTGAACTTCCAGATCGAAAAGAGGGTTTCCTCTTCCCCGCCGGTTGTCACCGCCATATAAGGCGTGGTGAACGAAATGGCATAAAAGATTCTCACCAGCCAAAGAACCAGGCAGGCCCCCGCTGCGAGAGCGAGCGAAGCCTCTGCGATCCTCCTCAGGTTTTGCTCCGTAAGAATACGGTTCACTACATTCCATCCAGCAGGGATTTCGCGCCTGTAATCACCCCGATCATAATGGAAGCAATCAGCACGCGGACCCCAACCTCCCGTGGTGTCTCAGTTTGACTCTGTTTTGAAAGGGCACGGCTTCAGCCGTGCCGCAAATTGCCCAAAAGAGAGTGCGGGGCTTTAGCCCCTGGGGGATCTGCCTTAAACTGAAACACCGCCCAACCTCCTCACCACCCGCCTCTTCGATAAACTGGAACTGCACCCATGTTCGAGAACCTCACCGACAAACTGCAGCGCGTCTTCAAAACTCTTCGCGGCCATGGCACGCTCACCGAAGAAAACATCGCCGAAGCCCTGCGCGAAATCCGCGTCGCCCTGCTCGAAGCCGACGTCAACCTCAACGTCGTTACCGACCTCATCGAGCACATCCGCCAGAAAGCCATCGGCGCCGAAGTGATGACCGCGCTCTCGCCCTCCGAGCAGGTGGTCAAAATCGTCCGCGACGAGCTGGTCGCTCTGCTCGGCCGCGACACCGCGCGCTTCAATTTCGCCTCCAAGCCGCCCACGGTCATTCTCATGGCCGGCCTGCAGGGTTCCGGCAAAACCACCACCTCCGCCAAGCTCGCCGCCTGGCTCAAGAAGGGTGGTCACCGTCCCATGCTCGTTTCGGTCGACGTCTACCGCCCCGCCGCGCGCGAGCAGCTCAAGGTCGTCGCCAGGCAGGTTGAGTCCCGCCTCTACGAAGGCGACCTGAAAGGCGAACCCGCCGGCTCCGCACTCGTCGAGCGCCTTGCCAAAGAAGCCCGCCGCGAAGCCGTCATCATGGGTTGCGACACGCTCATCGTCGACACCGCCGGCCGCCTCCACGTCGACCAGGACCTCATGGCCGAAATGGAATCGTTGAAAAAGCTTCTCGCGCCCCAGGAGATCCTCTTCGTCGCCGACGCCATGACTGGACAGGATGCCGTCAACTCCGCGCAGGACTTTCATTCGCGGCTCTCGCTCACCGGCGTCATCCTCACCAAAATGGACGGCGACGCGCGCGGCGGCGCGGCCCTGTCAATCCGCCATGTCACCGGCCAGCCCATCAAGTTCATCGGCGTGGGCGAAAAGCCCGACGCCTTCGAGCCCTTTCATCCCGACCGCATCGTCGGCCGCATCCTGGGCATGGGCG
>JASHYS010000361.1 GCA_030042915.1 Acidobacteriaceae bacterium | reverse complement strand
AGGTTTTTGCAGGACTGGTTGTCATCCAGGAGATCTTCGGAGTCAACGCACACATCCGCTCGGTGGCCGACGGTTACGCCCGCGACGGATTTTTCGCCGTCGCGCCCGCGCTCTTCGACCGTATTCAGGCCGGCATTGAGCTGAACTACGAGGGCGACGACATGCAAAAGGCGATGAGCCTGCTCCCCAAGCTCAACATGGAAAAATCACTCGCCGATGTGGCGGCGTCAATCGATTTTGCCGCCGCTTCAACCGGCAAGAGAAGAAGCATCTGGCTTGACGCATCGGCAGCGCCGGCGGCTGCAGTGGTTCCAGAGGGCCTCCGATCCAGAACCACCGCAGCTTTCTGTGAATTGCGAATTGCGAACCGGGGACTGGGACCTATTCGCTCCACACGGCCAGCAAATTCCCCACGCCGTCGGCAAAGTGAAATCTCCGGCCGCCAGGAAACTCGAAGGTGCGCACAACGATGGTGCCGCCCGCCGCGATAATCGCTGCTTCGGTAGCCTTGAGGTCCGCCGAATACAACACCACCAGCGGAGCAGCGTCGCCGGCTTTTTCGTCGGGCCGGCAGGTGCGAAAGCCGCCATTAACGCCCGCACCGGCCGCATCGAAGCTCGAGTAATCCGGCCCGTAGTCGGTAAATTTCCACCCGAAAACGCTCGTGTAGAACCGCTTGGCGCGCGCGACATCGGTGGCGGCGAACTCAACGTAGTCGATCTTGTGATGGTTTCCTGCTGTACTCATGGCTTATCTCCTCTGGTTTGACTGGCGTGGAGTGGAGGGAACGGTGGCACGAATCGAAGGCGTGAGCACACCCGTCCCATATGCTCTGATACGCCTCCATCCGCAATCCCTCAAGAGCCGGAGAATGCAGGTAGAGCCCGCTGGTTCTTCCCTTGCGCGCGCGGACTGCCGAGGTACACATTTACATTAACAGGCCCGATCGCACTCCGCGCAAGAGATTTCTCCCGTTCCGGCCGGCCACCCGTCGGTCTTCTCTGTGTTCTCTGAATGTTCTTCCCTGGTCCCTAGTCCCGGGCCCTGGTTCCTGCTTCGCCCCAATCCAGCGGCTCTACGCGCCGCACCAGCAACCCCCATGACAATCCGCCGATCAGCGCGACCACGCCGGCGACGGCAAACGCCAGCCGCGCGCTTCCGTACTTCTGAACGATCCAACCCGTAAGCACCGATCCGGCAATGCCCGAGAAATTCGCCACGCCATTCTGCAGGCTCGACCAACGCCCCGCCATCACCGGCCCGGCCAGCGTCTGCGTCACCGCCCAGTGGTTCGATGCATACGCCCCCTGCCCCATGCACGCGACTATCAATATAGATAGCGCCAGAACCGGATGCCCGCGCACCATCGAGAACAGGATCAGTGTCGAGGCCAGCACCAGCCCGCCCGATGCCAGCGTCCGGCGCACAAAGGTCGGCGAGGCTCCGCGTGCGATCAGCCAATCCGACGCAAATCCGCACACCAGCGTCGAACATGCAATTACAAAAAACACCGCCGACACCAGCCTCGACATCGTGCTCGTGGAAAGACCTTGCTCCTGTTCCAGGTATGCCGGCAGCCAGCTTAGCAGGAAATAGTAAAAGTAGTTGCCGCAGAAATGGCCCACGATCGATCCCCACGCGCAGGGCATACGCAGCATCTTGGCAACCGACGGCTCCGCTTCGTCTCTCGCTCCAACAGTCGCGCCACTCGCCTGCGTAACGGCACTTCCTTCGCCATGTGGCATGGCCCAGTACCATAGCGGCAACCAGGCAAGCGCCCCCAGGCCAAAGAATCCAAACATCGCTCTCCAGCCGAAGTGCACCAGCACTGCGCCGCCCACAAATGCCCCCGCAGCCGGACCCAGCTTCGTTCCCGCATCGATGAGCGCATTGGCGCGTCCGCGATGCTCCTGCGGCATGGCGGCAAAGACACGGGAGTAGCAGGGATACGCTACCGATTCGCCTAGGCCCAGCAGCAGCCGCAGCGCAAACAGCGCCGTAAAGCTTGCCGTCAGTCCCGTCGCCGCCGTGGCCAGCGACCAAAGCAGGTAGCCGGTGAACAGCACCCATCCTGCGTGAAAGCGATCAGCGAGCCAGCCGGCAAGACCCACCACCTGCACCAGCGCGTAAGTCCAGAAGAACGCACCAAGCAATTCGCCGGCTCGAAGCGGAGAAAGCGAAAACTGCTTCTCCAGAATCGGCACAGCCAGCGAAAGGTTGCTGCGGTCGGCATAGTTCACAAACACCGAGGCGACGAGGAGAAGGACAACGATCCATTCGCGGCGCGACATTCCGGCGCGATGCATCACGGCTTCAGCCATCGTCTCCTCGTGCGGTGCGGAATTCTGTAGGCGACACCGCGGTCTGATCGGCTCCGCTTCGCGAAGCTGATCGCCGATCATGGACGTCCGCGGCCTACTTCGGTTCGATGGCAATCACCCACAACTTCGTGTCGCCCAGGTTGTGGCCCACATGCGTCTGCGTGGGCCGCCACGCCACTTCGTCGGTCTTCAAAGTGGAGCGCTGTTTGCTCCCGTCCGGCAACACGTGCTCCAGTTGTGCGCCGCTGAGGCAAACCACCACCCGATCGTGATGCGTATGCTGCGGCTCCCACGCGTGCGGCTCGATTTTGATGTCATAGGTGCGGCTGTGCCGGTCCTCAAAGAGCAGCTTGTCATTCGGCGGCAGGCCGGTCATGCCCCACGTCTCGACGCCCCCTTCCGTCAAAAACTCCACGCGCACCAGTTTCAGCGGCGTGCGCCCGGTGTTGGTCACGACTCGCCTTCCCGCAGACTCATTCAACACCTCGCCGCGCCGCACGGCATCATGCCTCTCGGGACCATCGACATACTTGCCCTGAACCGCATCGCCGCTCAGAAATACCACCACGCTGGCGTGCTCACCAGCAACGGTCTCCTGCTCGCCCGGCGCCAGCGATTCTTCAGTCACAGCCACTCTCTCGTTGCGGAGGACTTCCGTCGTTGCGGCAAACGCCGGCACGGACACCACCGTTAAGAGAGCTGCCGCTCCCAGCAAGGTCGCGCTTCTTCGTATCATCGCCGCTGCCATCCAGAAGCGGGCTCGTCCTGATTCCGTCATGGCTCTCTGCACCTTGCTGGAAATTTCGGGGGGAAGCCTGCTGAGCCGGATTCTATCGCAAACGCGTCGCAAACCATCCGTCATTTCCTGTACGGCGCTCATCCGTCGCGGCGTGGGATACTCATCTTTTGAGACTTGCGGAGGGGCTCCCCCCCATGAGCACAGATTTTTCAGGAAAAGTGGTTTTGGTTGCCGGGGGCACCGGCGGTCTTGGACAAGCTGTGAGTCTGGCTTTTCTGGAGCGCGGCGCAAACGTGGCGGTCAGTTGGATTGTTGAAAGCGAGTTTCAGGCCTTGACGAAATCTGCATCCGATCACGCGAGCCGGCTGACCGGATTCCATGTCGATGTCACAAATCCACAGCAGGCGCAAAGTCTGGTCGGCCAAATTCTCTCGCGCTGGAACCGATTGGACGTGTTGGTGAACACGGTGGGCGGCTACGCGGGCGGAATTCCACTCTGGGATTTGCAGCCGCAGGTGTTCGAGCAGATGCTGGACCTGAATCTGCGCGCGGCTTACGCGCTGGCTCGCGCCGTTGTGCCCCAAATGATCGCGCGCAAATCCGGCGCCATTGTCAACGTTGCAGCCAAAGCCGCCTGGGATCACGCTGCCGGCGCGTCAGCCTACGCCGCCTCCAAGGCCGCCGCCGTGGCCCTCATCGATTCGCTCTCAGCCGACCTGCTCGGCACCGGCGTCCGCGCCAATTCCATCCTGCCCAGCATCATCGACACCGAAGCCAATCGCAAAGCCATGCCCAAAGCGGACTTTGCGAAATGGCCCAAGCCCGAGGACATCGCCAAGGTCATCCTTTTTCTTGCGAGCGACGAGGCACGCGTCATCCACGGCGCGTCCATTCCGGTCTTCGGTAACGCTTGAGAAGCGACCCTGCGCCGGTGTCGCGGGCGTACCTTGAGAGGATTCATGTTGCCCCTCCGCTCTGCTC
This sequence comes from Acidobacteriaceae bacterium, assembly GCA_030042915.1. The sequence goes on along the minus strand of JASHYS010000361.1, from coordinate 1,998 downwards.
TCGTTTCCGGAATCTTTGCCGCCTTCACGCCGTTCAGCGCAGCGCAGGCTGCTCCCGTTCACGCCACGAATGTGGAAACGGTGCTGATCGACGCTGCTGAGCTTCCCCGCCTTGTCCCGGCGCCGCGGAATCTCGCTGATCTGGCCACCCGGTGAGCGACGTCGGACGCGATGGAGGCTTTATGATTCCTGTGGCGCAGAATAGGCGCTGCTGACCATCACGTTGCCATTCCCATTCGCCGTCTCGGCGTTCTTCCTGGCCGCGATTTCAAGGGTTCTTGAGCCGGGCAGAAACACGCGGAAACTGGTGACACACCGATCTCTGTTACGAAAGCTTCGGCACGCCATCCTTCCGTCATACTTCTGTACGATGCCGTTGCTGATCCACAAGCCCAGTCCGGTACCCTTGGTTGATTTGGTCGTGAAAAACGGCTGAAACAGTTGGTGAGCGACCTCAGGATAGATGCCCTTGCCCGTATCCACGATCGAAACCGCGGTGCCGCGCTGGTTTTTCGTCCAGTCGGTGACTTCACGCACGCTGACCCCAAGCACGCCGCCATCCGGCATGGCTTGTACGGCGTTCCCAATCAAGTTGAGAAACACCTGTCTCAATTCCACTGGGAATCCCGTCACGGGGGCTGCGGAGAGGTACTTCTTTCGAACCGTAATGCGATTGGTGATGAGTGCCCGCGACTGCAGTTCGAGAACATCGTCGAGCACATCGGGCAGGAAAATCTGCATGGGCTGCTTCGATTCCCGATAAAAGCTCAGCGTCTGCCGCGTGATATGGCTGACGCGCAGCAGCTCCTGCTCCGCCATATCGGCATACGATTTGGCGTCTTCGTTCAGAGAAGGATGGTTGCGCAGCAAATAAAAAATGTTCGTGATGGCTTCGAGCGGATTATTGATTTCATGTGCAATGATGCCGGCCACGCGGCCCATGGCCGCGAATTTCTCAGTCTCACGCAGGGCCTCTTCCGCCTGCAGCTCAGCCGTGATGTCGCGGCCGACCTCCAGAACAGCGCCGTCTTCCTGATTCATGGTCTTCCGGCATGCGATCACCACCTCGGCGCCGCCCTTGGTTGTTTGGATCAGTCTGCCTTGCCATGATCCTTGTTCACTCAGCATTGCTCTGATCGTTTCCCTCGAAACCGGGAAAACGGTCTTGAGCATCCGGTGCAAGTCGCGCCCCATCACCTCGTCGCGTTGCCAGCCGTAAACATTTTCCGCGCCGCTGTTCCAAAACTGAACCCGATCGTCCTCATCGCGCACGATAATGGCTTCAGAGGCGATGTCGAGCAGCTCCGCCCGCATCCTGAACTGCGCCTCGCTCTTCCTCAGCTCCGCGGTTCGTTCCTCGACGCGCCGTTCCAGCTCTCGATTCAACGCTTCCAGCATCCGCGTCTTGTGGTGCAGCTCCGCAAAGACGCTGATTTTTGCGCGCAACACCTCGGGAACAACCGGAACCTGAATGTAGTCGATTGCCCCGCGCCTGTAGCCCTGGATCAGGTCCGCGTCGGACAGATGGACGCCGGAAATAAAGATGATCGCAGTGTTTTGGAAGCGGGGATGCTGCCGGATCACCTCTGCCAACTCAAAGCCATCGATGTCGGGCATGCTCACGTCCATCAACACAACCGCGACATCCGTTTTCAATAAAATGCTGAGCGCTTCGCTTGCCGAACTGGCCTTAATCAGGTTTTCGCCCAGGTCCCGAAGAATCGCTTCGTAACTAAGGAGTTTGGCCGGCTGGTCGTCGACCATCAGAATGTTGATCTTCTCTTCCCCAGTCATCGCTGCTTTCCCTCTGCAGTAAAACGTGTCAAGCCCGGGCACACTTCAGCGGTGCAACCACATGCGTAGAACCGACAGCAGTTGCTCCGTGTTGACCGGCTTGGCCAGGTAATCCGACGCGCCTGCTTCCAGGCATTTTTCGCGATCGCCCTTCATCGCTTTGGCCGTCAGCGCGATAATCGGCAGCCTGCGCAATGCGGCGTTC
>JASHYS010000360.1 GCA_030042915.1 Acidobacteriaceae bacterium | reverse complement strand
GGATTTCTGATCGGGCATCCCATGCGCATCGCCTTTGCGCCGGAAGCCTACCAGCAATACTGGTTCGGCTGGGTGCGCTTCATCCACTTTGCGGCGGCCTGGGTGTTCATGATCAACACCCTGGCGCGCGTCTACTGGGCGTTTGTGACCACCAACAAGCACACCCGCTGGCCGGCCTACCTGCCGCTCAAGCGCTGGCAGCAGCGCGAGATCGCGCAGGTGGTCGAAGTGGACCTGCTGCAGCTCAAAGAGCACGGCCACATCTCCGTGGGGCACAACTCGCTGGCTGCGGTCTCCTACTTCGGGATGTTTCTGGCGTTTATCTTCCAGACCGTTACCGGCTTCGCGCTTCTGGCGTCGATGAGTTCATCCTGGGTGGACAAGATGTTCGCCTGGGTGGTGCCGTTGATGGGCGGCGACGCCAACGTGCGCTTCTGGCACCACACCTTCCTGTGGATCTTCGTCCTTTTCGTCATCGTCCACGTCTACCTTGCCTTCTATCATGACTACATCGAGGGCCGCGGCACGGTCACGGCTATCATCGGGGGATGGAAGTTTACCAAGGTGGACAGTGACGGAGAACCCAAGAAGCAATAATAAGAAAACGCTGATACTCGGTTTGGGCAACGTCCTGATGGGCGACGAGGGCGTGGGTGTTCACGTAGTGCGCGCGCTGGAAAAGCGTGCGCTGCCCGCCGATGTCGAGTGTCTCGATGGCGGGACCGGTGGCTTCGTCCTGCTGGAGCCTCTCCAGAATGCCGGCCGGATTATTCTCATCGATGCTGCGGCCGACGGAAATCCCCAAGGAACCGTAACCCGCACCACGCCGCGCTTCTCGACGGATTACCCGCCCACACTGACGGCGCACGACATCGGCGTCAAGGATCTGCTTGACGCCTTTTACATGCAAGGCGGAACTCGCGACGTGGTGCTGTACGCCATCACCATCGATCCCAAGCAGCCGATTTCGATGGAACTCTCAGAAACCGGGGCCAAAGCGGCCGGGGAAGCGGAGCGGCGCATCTTTGAGGAGCTAAGTGCCGTTTCTACAGGCTGACTCCGGGCGTACATCCTGGATAACTACATTTGTCCGGCAGTGAGGATTGCAAATCGGACCAATTTGGTCTAATATTCAGGACATGAGATCGATGGCCTGTTGTCGCTGTTGTTTGCTGCTTGCGCGGCAACGGTGATCCAGGCCTGAACTGAAGAATTGAGAACTACGGCTTCCCCGATGCCCGCGACATAGCCCAAAGCTGCCGCGGGCATTTCATTTTTGCGCCGGTATTTTTTTCACTCCGATCGAGCAAGGAAGGAAATGACAGAGATCCAGCACAAGGAAACCAAAGCCCAGCGCATGGAGCGCCTGAAGCGCGAAAAGAACCCCTGGGAGGCCTTTGACGAGGTTCGCCGTTTCGCGCGGGAGGGACGATCGAGCGTGGTGCCGGAGTGGGCTTCGGCGTACTTCAAATGGTGGGGAGTTTACACGCAGGGCGACGGTGTAGGCGCTACCGGCGGCAAGGGCGGCGAGGGGCTGGCCACCGACTGGTTCATGATGCGCATCGGCATGCCCAACGGCATCGTCTCAGCCAGCCAGCTTCGTACCATCGGCGAGATTGCGCGCAAGCATGCCCGCGATCTGGCCGACATTACGGTCCGCCAGAACATTCAGCTGCACTGGCTCACCATCGAGTCGCTGCCCGAGGTGGTTGACGCGCTGGACTCGATCGGGCTTTCGCCGAAGGGCGCCTGCGGCGACGTGGTACGTAACGTGACCGGTTGTCCGCTGGCGGGCGTCGCGGCCGACGAGTTGATTGATGCATCGCCGATCGCGCGAGGCATCGCGCACGAGCTGAATGCCAACGCGGACTTCTACAACCTTCCGCGCAAGTTCAAAATCTCGGCCACCGGCTGCCCGGCGTGGTGCACTTATCCCGAGATCAACGACATTGGCCTGACGCCCGCAGTGCGCGATGGCGAAGTGGGCTACTCGCTGCGCGTAGGCGGGGGCCTGTCGAATGAGCCGCATCTTGCCGTGCGCCTGGATTGCTTTGTGAGGCCGGATCAGGCGGTCCGCGCCGCTCGCGGCGTTACCGAAATCTTCCGCGATCAGATGGGTTTGCGCGAGAGCCGCGATCGCGCCCGGCTGAAGTACCTTTTCATGCGCGAAGGCTGGACGGCGGAAAGCTTCCTCGACGAGCTGCACCGGCGCATCGGCTTCAAACTCGATCCCGCGGTGCCGGAAGACATCCCCGACGAGAGCCTGCGCGACCACGTGGGGATTCACCCGCAGCGACAGACGGGGCTGGCTTATGTGGGAGCGTCAGTGTTGCGCGGCCGCTTGAGCGGCGAGCAGTTGGAAGCTGCTGCGGAGCTGGCGGAGCGCTTTGGCAGCGGCGCGTTGCGGGCCACCGTTTCGCAGAACCTGGTGATCGTAGACGTACCCTACGCAAAGACCGGCGAGCTGGCGCGTGAACTGAGCCAGATCGGTCTGCACGTTGAAGCCTCACCGTTCTGGCGCGGCGCCATTGCCTGCACGGGAACCGAATTCTGCAAGCTCGCCATCACTGAGACCAAGGGTTTCACGCGCTGGCTGGTGGAGGAGCTCGAGGAGCGGCTGCCGCAGTTCGATCAGCAGCTGAAACTGCACGTGACCGGCTGCCCCAACGG
>JASHYS010000359.1 GCA_030042915.1 Acidobacteriaceae bacterium | reverse complement strand
GATGACGGCGCCGATGCCCAATGCCGTGAGAGACCACGGGCCGAGAGTCTTCCTGAGGGAATGCTCGGGTTGCTCCGATTCCCGGATGAGCTTGTCGATCGACTTGCGAGCAAGCAGTTGGCTGGACATGAAGGACAGTGGACAGTGGTCAGTGATCAGTGATCAGTCGGTGGTTGCCCGTGAACAGGATCAGGATCGCTTTTCCGGTCGGCATTGGCGGCAATTTTGTGACTCAGGCTGCCGCAGCGCTATGAAACTGAACACTGATCACTGTTCACGGACCACTCTTCTGTTAGCGTTTGGATTGGCCGCGCGCCATCTTCTTGACTTTGCGCTTGTGAGAGCCGCGCGCATAGGTGCGCTCGGCCTTGGGGGCAGCTTTCTTGCGGGCGGCGCGCTTGAGCTTTTTGCGTTCCGCCTCATCGGTGATTTTCTTGGTGTCGGCCACGATGCCCTCTTTCGTTGGAATGTGCGTTGCGGGAATTCGCCGGCGGGGCGGGTGCGAGATTTATGGTAACAGGGCGATGTGGCGGAGCGCACAGGTAAAAATGGAACGGAAAGGTAAACTCTAGAACCGGTCTCATAAACCGGCCTTATCAACTCCCGAGTTGGATGGGACCCGCCTTGTTGTTGGGTCCCATGCTTGCGCGGCGGCGCTCGTTGCTATTTATGAGACCGGTTGCACGGCCGGAGAAGCGACTTTGAAGCGGAATGCGATTGACGAGCCGGCCCACGCAGCCGGCGAGAAGATGGACCGGGTTCTGGTGATCAATCCCGGGACGACGTCGACGAAGTTCGGCATCTTTACGCGCGCGGGTGAAGTGCTGGCGCGGAACATCCATCATGGCGACGATGAGATCGAGCGATTCAAGGGACGGCCGATGCTGGATCGGCTGGAGTATCGCGCCGGGAAGATCGAGGCTGCGCTGGCGGAGGCTGGATTGAGTCCGACGGGCGAAGCGGTAGTCGAGGGAGTTGACATTCCCACCCTTTCCGCACAAAACGCGGAAAGGATGGGGCAACTGCCCTGGGCGGCGGTGGCGGGACGCGGCGGGCTGCTGCCGCCGATGGAGTGCGGCACGTACGTAGTGGACGACGTGATGGTTGAAGAGCTGCGGCAGGCGCGGCGCGGGCAGCATGCGTCGAACCTGGGCGCGGTGCTGGCTTTGCGCTTCGCGCAGGTGGCAGGCGTGAACGCCTACATTGTGGATCCGGTGACGGTGGATGAGTGGCAGGCATGCGCGCGGCTCTCGGGCTCGCCGCTGGTGCAGAGGTCGTTTATCGGGCACGCGCTGAACACCAAGGCGGTGGCGAAGCGCTACGCGCGCGAACAGGGCCGGCGCTACGAGGAACTGCGGTTGATCGTAGTGCACATGGGCAGCGGGATTACGGTATCGGCGCACCGCGGGGGACGCATGATCGACAGCAACTCGATTGAGGAGGGCCCGTTCGGGCCGGACCGCACGGGATCGCTGCCGGTGCGGGAACTGATCAAGCTCTGCACGAGCGGCAAGATGACGCAGGCGGAGCTGGATCGCCATGTTTTTGGCGACGGAGGGATGTTTGCGTACCTGGGAACGCGGGACCTGAGGGAAATCGAGCGGCGGATAGACGCAGGCGACACCGAGGCCGCAGCGGTTCTGGAGGCCATGATCTACCAGATTGGCAAAGAAGCAGGCGCCATGGCCGCAGTACTGGAAGGGCGTGTGGACGCGGTGCTGCTGACCGGAGGCATGGCGTACTCGGAGCGAGTGGTGAAGCGGCTGAGCACGTACGTGGAATGGGTCGCGCCGGTCAGGGTGTATCCCGGTGAAGATGAGCTGCGCGCGTTGGCCGAGGGCGTGTTTCGCGTGCTGGACGGTGAGGAGGAGGCGAAGAGAATCAGGGACCAAGGAACCAAGGGAACGAGGGAACAAGAAAACAGGGACTAGGGACTGGGGAACCAGAAAGGCGGGTCGGAGGGTCGGCGAGTGGGAGCGGCGAAAGGCGCAGGCAGAGATCTCGCTGGGTAACGACGTGCCAGCTTCGATGGGCCAATTTTCGGTCAAATTCAGGTCCAAAACGGCGATTTTGGAGCCTAAATCGCAGCAAAAACGGCGCATTTTAAGGGCCTTTCTCAGGACGGTTTACTGATTCTAAAGGTCTTATCCTCCAAAAGATACCCCCGGGGGGTATATGAGAAATTTTTTTCGTGCCTGAATTGCACCAGTTTTGCAGCAGCAGCTCGAAATTTCTTGCCCTTCGGCCACCGAAAAGTCTCCCCCAGAAACACGAACGCGGCGGGAAAAACCCGCCGCGCGTGGTCCTGGTGGAGTGCTCTACGACTAGTATGCACAAGTCGGGGAAATAATCTGCAAATTGGAGGGAAGAATTCTTTGGGGAGGGAGGGTAGGGGAATCAGTGCGTGATGAGTGAGACAAAAGTCAGTTGGGGTTCGTGCGATCCCACCCTAACGGCGAAAACAAGAGCGCCGTTAGGGTGGGGCAACGCTGGGAGTTCGGAGGTGAGGACGGTCTCGCCCCCACCTTAGCCGCAAAAACAAAAGCGAGGCCAGGATGGGGTACCCACGCTAGAACTTGACCATGAGGTCGATGTCCATGTAATGCTCATCGCGGCGGAGATCGGGGTACCAGACGCCGCCATGCGAACCGGTGACCACGTCGGGGCCGGTCCCGTTGCAGTAGCTGGATACCCATCCGGGTGCGCCGGTTCCGGTGGTGCCGTAAGGAACCGTGCCTTCGGAGTACGGAGCGTTGCTGCCGCTGTTGGGAGCGTTGACGGGAACCGCGGTGCCGTCCATGCAGGCGAACTGGGTAGGTGAGCCGTTGTTGACGCCAAAGGCAGCACCGGCAAAGGCGGGCGGAGTCATGCCTCCGTGGCCATTCCAGTAGGGAACGTTGGCGCCGCGGATGCCGTACTCCCAGCGCCAGGTAAACCACTGGCGGGGCATGTAGTCGAAGGTGACGGTGCCGTCCCAGCCTTTGAAGAGATCTCCGGAGTTCATCTGGAAATAGGGAGAGTTGAGGGCCGCGCTGGTTGCCGATTCGCCGTTGATGGGCGGGACGAGGACCAGGTACATGCCCGGGTTGTCGATCTGGCCGCCGCCGACGGTCACGCCATAGAGATCCTTGTGGAACCAGAAACGGTTGTAGAGCATATAGCCGGCAAAGCTCTGCTTGGGCTGTCCGCCATGGTCGTTGTGGCAGTTGACGCCGGCACCGTACTCGCAGCCGATGTCGCCGGTGAGCGAGAAGGCCATCTTGTCGAGGCCGAGGTTCTTGGGCTGGTCGAAATACTTGACTTCGAGGCTGTTGTCGGTATGGATGCGATCGCGGCCGGGGGTTTCGAAGTCGTCGCTGCCGAGGCCGTACTCGTTGCTGATGATGTTCATCCAGGAGAAGGGCGTGTACTTGATCTGGCCGCCCAGGCCCTTGCGGGAGTTGGAGGAGGCGTAGGACTGCCAGCCGTTGATGATCCAGGGTTCGATTTTGAGGTGCTCAGTGGGGAAGATCTGGATGCGGATGCCCTCAAAGAACCAGGGTGTGTTGGAAGAGACGTAAGACGGCTGATAAGCCCAGTTGTCGAAGTTGTAGTAGCTGAAGAGGCCGACATAAGACATGAAGATTCCGGCATCGATGTTGATTCCGTGCATGACGTTGGGGATCTGGTAGCCGCCGTAGGCCTCGGCGAGATAGCGGTCGGCGTCGGCGATATCCCACTGGCCCACGCTGTAGCTGGGGTCGTTGCGGATGGTGGCGGTGGAGTACATGCCGAACTGGGTCATGAAGCGGGCGTGGGCGTTGTCGAGATGAAAGTCGCCGCCCAAGCCGAATTGTTCGAGCTCGATGTCGTTATTGCGGAAGAGCTCGCTGGATCCGCTGATGGTGCCGTCCCGAGGCCGGCCGAAGTCCCAGGTGTAGGTGACGTCGGAGCGGATCTCGGGGGTAAAGAACTTAGAGTCGAAGGCGGTGTCTTTGTTGCGCGGGTTGCCATTGAGCCAGGTCCAATCCCAATCAGTAAATGCCGGCACGTGGGGATCCTTGGGAGCCGGCGCATTGGGAGGGGCGACCGCCTGCGGGTTGACGGTCTGCGGCGCAGTCGCTCCGGGAACGGCAGGGACCGCAGCGTGGAGAGCGGGCGCAGGGCCGGAGCCCTCGAGTTTCTTGACGGCGGCACTGAGAACCGCGGCGTCGTTGGTGCTTTGGAGGGTGGCGGCGCGGTCCTGCTTCACTTCTTTTTCCAGTTCGTCAATGCGGGCCTTGAGGACCTGGATTTCCTGCTCGAGGGGCGATTCCTGCAGGTTGGCCGCGGGAGTGGGGTGATTGGTGGTGG
>JASHYS010000358.1 GCA_030042915.1 Acidobacteriaceae bacterium | reverse complement strand
CTATTCTGGCCATCATCGGCGACGTGAGCGGAAAAGGATTGCGCGCTGCCATGCTGGTTTCGCTCATCGTAGGGGCAGCGCGCTCGCTGGCCAAGTTCACTCGCCAGCCGGTAGAGATTCTGCGCGAAATCAACGAGCGGCTGTGCGGACGGCTGAAACATCAATTCGCCACGTGTCTGGCGCTGCACATTGCGGCCGACGGCAAAGCCACGATTGCCAATGCCGGCCACCTTCCGCCCTTTTTGAATGGGCGCGAGGTGGCTCTGGCCGGCAGCATTCCGCTGGGCATCGTCGAGGCCGCGCCCATCGAGCAGACTGCCCTGCAATTGAATCCGGGCGATCGGCTCATTCTGCTTACCGACGGCGTGGTGGAGGCGCAGAACAAGCAGCGCGAGCTCTTTGGCTTTGTCCGCGTCGGCGAACTCGCTCTCCGCGACTGTTCTTCAGTCGAGATTGCCGCCGCCGCCCAGGAGTTCGGGCAGGAAGACGACATTACCGTTCTGCGCATTCAGAGAATTGCAACGGCCGCCCATTCGCCCCTGCGCGAGCATAAGGAGAATGAACTGCCGGCACGCATGGTCGCGTACTCCTGAGCCTTGAAAGAGCCGTCTTTTTGGCCATCAATCTTGTGCGGCCGATCTGAACCGCTACCAAACATCGATACCCCCCCGGGGGGCCCCCCCACTTTTGCTCCCTAAGCGATTTGTTTTGAGCGACTTGTACCCCCGATGGCCGGCGCCAAACCGCTGAAAACAGGCGGTTTGGGAGCCAATATCGTCGAACCAAATGGCTTACGGGCTCGCGGTGTCCGCGTGCGCTCAAGCTTGCCTGGCGCCAGCTCGTTATCTTCTTTCAGTTACTCCCACCCCCCATCCCTTTTTGGCCCAAGCGGTTTGTTTTGAGCCAGTTGATCTTTGATCATTTTCTCCAGCCCGCACAAAACAAACGGCTTATTTCCTAAAGTGGTCAAAAAACACCAGTTAGCGGTTTGCCCGTTTCGGTTGTCGTTCCAATGGCGTAGCTTTCCCCCACCCTAAACGCAAAACTGCGCGTTTAGGATGGGGCACCCCGGGCGGCCAAGAAACAGCCAGTAGCCCAGGGTCGCCCATCCTGAGGTCTTTTTTGATCTTGTTTCCAGTCTAGAGATTTGCGAGAAATAATCTGCAAAGTGCGCGAACTTTATTTCACGCGTGTTTTCAATGGGTTGCGGGCGGGAGGAGGGATTTTGGGGGTTGACGCTGGTGAGAGCAGCGGAGTTAGCGGAGTCAGGCGCCGGAGCTCAAGGCTGCACAAAGGGAGTCCCTGCCTGCCAACGAGCCTGGGCAGGCAGGCCGGAGCACGTCCCGCCGCAACCTGACGGGCCGGTCTGAATTTGCACTGAGCCAGTAGGTGTGAGCCATGGCCACGAATAACCGCTGCCTGCGGAGAAAAACGCAGGTTCGTTCGGAAGATAGAACGAATTGGGAAGCGTAACCGGCGAGCCCTGCCAGGTCACAGCGTCGTTGAGGTAGTCGTAGTTGCCGTTGATCAAAATATACGATCCTGATTGGCCGTCAAGATTCGGATCCTGGCCGCCATTGCCAGCGCCCCATCCGAGCATGAAGATCCGAGATGCGGTAAAGTCTCCGCTGTAGGTCCAACCATTGGCCGCAGTCGTTTCCCCCGATGTCCCCAGCACGTTGCCTACGTAAGCGAACCAATAGTTGTATCCCATTGGCCCAGCCGCGCGGAACGGCCCTGGAGCCCAGGGTTCGCAGGAAGCCAATCCCGACGGGCAATAGTAGGCCTTCCCTGTAAAGTCATCCACAAGCCCACCAACGCTGGGGTCGGTGAAGGGCGTCCTGAATCCGGAGCCAAGGTTCCGGAAAAATGTGATGTACATCGAGTTGCCGTGCGTATTGTCGTTATCCAGGTTGTCGCCCCAGTTCCCCTCGAACAGAACATGATGGGGTCCCGAATAGTGGCTCGCATTGATCCCCATGTCGACCCACCAGTCGCCGATGCCTGACTCCGCATCGTACATCGTGTCATCGATGTAGTTATAAGAGACAACCGAACCTGCGCCGCCTGCCCTGGCGACCATTCCTTTGCCGGCGAAGTTGGTGATGCTGTTTGTGATCAGCATTTCGGTTGAGGCACTGTCCAGGGATAATGGATACTCGCCGCCGTTGTTGACGGAGTCCCAGCAATGGTGAACGTAAACCGTATTCAACTCGCTGCGAGCCGAATAGGACATACTTATCCCGCCACCGTACCAGTCGCCGACCTCGGTATTCTTCACCCAGCAGTTGACGCAGAGTTCCATCTCCAGGCCTCCCTCTGGAGCCCTGAGAAGCGAGATGTTCTCGACGCTCGCTTGTTGAAGCATGGAAATAGGCGATCCAATCCCTGAATTGTTCCCATAAAGATTTGCGTAGACCTGGGCGTTATGGCCTCCGCTCTCCCGGAAGGCGATCGTGAGCGGATCGTCAAATGTCAGGGTGCAGTTGGTTCCTGGGCATGGGCCAGCGCCGATGGAAGCGATCTTGTGTAACTCGGCAGTCGGTCGATCGCAATAGGAATACCAGCAGCCTGTTGAGTTGGCTTGATAGGGATACTCGGTGCTGCCAAAATCCCAAGAATTATCTTCTGCCTTCGACCACAGGACGCGTCCCGTCGCCGGGCTGCCGGATGGACTGAGCCAGTCCGAAGCGGCCCACACGGACCCATTGCCCGTCCACTGATTCATCGGATCAGGGACCCATCCGGCGCCTGATGCCTCGTCGATCAAGACCCAAGACCCGACTGTGAACCCACTGGTGCTGCTGACTTGAATCGTGGTTTGGCCCTGGGAGGCGTCAGCGGCCAAAGGCGTGGCACCGCAACCTGTGCCAAGATTTGCGCCCACGTTGCCGCATGTTTCCCAACTGTAGTTGTAGTCGGGCAAAACAGGCGACATCAAAATCTCCGGCTGACCACCGTTGGGGCAGGCGACTTCATTCGACGTGCTGGTGCCGCACATTCCACCTGTATAGGCGAGAGCACCATCGATCACAGTAATCGAGGTCTGGCAGTACGGTGAGCTGGCACCGCCGCAGGCGCCAGTGCCACGCAACGTAATCCCCGTAGAAATATTGATGGGCATATCGGCGAGCTTTATGGAAAATGCGCCCGCCGCGAGCTGAACCACGTCGCCTGCAGGACAATTGTTGATCGCGTTCTGGATGTTGTTGAAGTCGTCCTGACCTCCGCCGAGAGGATTGACTGTCACGCAAATCGTTGTGCGATCCGGAATGCCGCCGACCAACGTCAGGCCAGCGTTCTTCCAGTTTGCATACGTGTCGTTGTACGACGGCAGCACGCCGCTGGTTGGGTCGCCGCCGCTCGATGCATCGACCGTGAAGCTCTGCGTCACCGGCGTGGCCGATGCGTATGTGGCATCGCCCCCTTGCGTCGCCTGAATCGTGCAGGTGCC
>JASHYS010000357.1 GCA_030042915.1 Acidobacteriaceae bacterium | reverse complement strand
ATTGGATCGGCCACCACGGCGACATCGCGCACTGGGGCGTCGGCTTCGATTCGACCGGCCCTTCGGAAGTTGAAGGCTATGGCGAATTCCCGCCTGCGAATGCCATCTGGAACACCGCGACGAAGTACACCATCGAGTGCCTGTATCGCAAAGAAGTAACCGGCTACGCGAACGACGTGCACATGACCATTGCCGGCGGCAGCCCGGCCATCAATATGGGAACGAAATGGATCGGTACCGATGGCTGGGTATGGGTGGACCGCAGTGGCTTCGACGCTTCGAATCCGGAGTGGGCGAAGATAGATTCCATTCCCGAGTCGCAGCGCAAAGTCTCGCTCTACCTCTCACCGGAGCATCGCCGCAACTTCCTCGACAGCGTGCGCTCGCGCAAACCCACCATCACGCCCGTCCAAACCGCGCACCATTCCACGATTCCCGGCCACTTGGGGCTGATCTCGATGCTGGTGGGGCGCAAGATTCACTGGGACGTGGCCAAGGAAGAGATTGTCGGCGATCCGGAAGCGAGTGCGCTGCTCACACGGCCGTATCGGGCGCCATACAAGCTGGCGTGAAGGCGGTTTACTCCCTACTGCCTCTTGGCTACTCCCTGTCTCACGGGCTTCCCTGCCCCACTGCCCAATAGTCCGCTCTTGCCACAATGCGCGCGCCGTAATCCTGCCTGGTGTGCACGCGGATAGTATGCAGGCCGGGCGTGGGATCGGAGGGGCTGAACGTAATCAGGTAACGGTTGCGCGCGTCCCGCGCCGCGCCCATCACACGCGCCTCAAACCGTTTGTCGCCGACGAAGGTGGTGTACTCGCCTCCGCTCATCACGGCAATCTCTTTAGTCACATTTTTCTTGAAGGCGTTGACCACCGCAACCAGCGCCGAAACCATGTTCATGGTGGCCTCATCGGGCGAGGAGTCCTTCACATCGTGGCCCAGCTCCGCCAGCGCCGGCGAAAACGACACACTCAGCACCAGCACATCGCTCTCGCCGATCTGCCGGATCAGTTGCACGGGCTTGGTGTGCCTGCTGCCGTGATCGCGCTCCTCGCTGATCAGCAACAAAACGCGGCGAAATTCCTTGGGCTGCGTCTCCAGCAGCGTGACTCCGTAATTGATCGTGTCCAGAATGGCTGCGCCGCCATCGCCCGGCTGCAATTGCATCAGCTTTTGGTTCACTTCGTCGCCGGCATGCGTGTAGTCCTGGATGAGATGCGGCACGGAATCGAAGCCCACCAGCGCTACCTGGCTGCGCGGGTCGCCCAGAAACATATCGAGCAGCGGTCCCAGCTTGGCCAGCTTGTCAAACTCCAGCACGCTGGCGCCGCCCTCTTCCACGGCCACCACCAGCGCCACCGGCGCCGTATCCATCTCCTCCTGCACGCGGATCTTTTGCGGTACGCCGTTGTCTTCGAGCACAAAATCGTTCGGCTTCAGGCCATACAGAATGCCGCCGCCCTTTTTCTCCACCAGCGTCGGCACCAGCACCTCGGTTGTGGTCACGCGCAGATTCGGCGCTTCGCCTTGCGGGGCCGGCATGGGCTTGGGCGCCTCAGCCGGCGGCAGTTGCTGCGCAAAAGCCGGCAACACCGCGAGCCATGCCGCGATGAACGCGCCTCTGGCCAAAAACTTCACACATCTTGGAGTGATTTTTCGGGAAATTGTCACTGTTTCAAAAACATCCTGACGTTTCGCCTGCGCGCCTTGCATGACGCGCGCTTCGGCTGCTCCCTATCCGCTATTGGCTACTCCCTGCTGGCTGTTTTTCGCGCTTCGCGCTGCACTTGTCCCGTCCAGGACAGAAAGTGCAGAATCTCCCAGCGCGTGGACCACAAAAAGCCCAGAACGGCCCTGGCGGTCAGCGTCTCGGCGTGCATTCCCGAATAGGTTTCCACGCGCCAGCGAAGATACGGACTGCGCCACGGCGTCAGCCGGTGACCGCGTGTGGCATTCCAGATGAATCGAAGTGCTGAAAACAAGGGTGCGCCTCTTGCTCTCAGTATAGAGAAAGTCTCTCCATCCTTGTTTGCCGGCCGCGAACTCACGGCTGCAGTTTGGTGAACAGGTCGTTCGACGATGATTCGAGCTCCGCAATCACGTCTTCGAGCGCCGTCTGCTGTGTCTCGGCCAGGGAAAGTTGAGTAGAAACCGTGGGGATGTCAGCCTGCATCAAGTCGGTCTGCGCCGTGGTTAACTGCGTCTGCTCATTGGTGACTGCGCTCGACGCCGCGCTTAGTTGGTCGATGGAGTTGTCGATGGTCACGCGCTGCTGCGAAACGTAACTGAGCGCCGTGCTCAGCGCTTCAGTGTCGCTGGCCGCCTGTTGGGTGTTGACCGTGCCGCTCGAGTAGTCGGCTACCAGCGCATTGAGCGCCCCGAAGACGCTGTTTGTCCCGCTGCCCAGAAAAATCTGATCACCGGGAACGTTGAGCTGAATCTTCTGCCCGTTCGGCAGCTCGAGGTAATTCACGTCTTCGTCGCCGCTGTAGGTGGTGACCCCGGGCGACGTGGCGTTCGAAGTCGAAAACGGCGCCGCCCCCGTCTGCCCGCCCGCAAAAATGTATTGGCCCTGATAACTGGTGTTGGCCAGCGACTGCACTTCGTTCAGGATTCCGGAAATCTGCGAGCCCACCGATTGCACATCGGTGGCGCTCATGGTGCCATTGTTGGCGCTCGTGGCCAGCGACACCGCTTGCGTCAATTCGCTCACCACGCTGCCCAACGAGGAATCGGCCACCTGCAACTGGCTGGTCACCAGGTTCGAGCTTTGCGTGAACGAATCGTTCTGCTGAACCTGGTTGAGCAGCAACACATTTTCTCCGGCGGCCATCGGGTTCTGGCCGAGCGAGGTAACGCTCACGCCGCTGGAAAGCTCCGAGCTCAACTGCTGTTCGCTGGCCTGCGTCTGATCGAGTGAGCTGACGAGATTGATAATGTACGACGGATCGACGCGCATGAGATCAGCTCCTGGCTTCCCAGCTTCTGGCCATTAGATTCCCGCTCCCAGTTTCTTGCCGCGCTGCTAGGAGCTAGTAGCTAGAAGCTGCATTTACGACACCGCCGTTTCCTCGCCTAGGTTCAATGCCGAGGCCATGATGGTGTTCAGCAGCGTGAAGACCTGCGAGGCAGCCTGATAGCTGCTCTCCATGGTCGACATCGCCGTCGCCTCATCGTTCAGATTCACCTCTGAGATCGCGTTGTTCTGCGTCTGGAGTTGCGTCACCGATGCATTCTGCGCCGTGTTCTCGGTTTGCACTTCAGAAACCGTCGAGCCTAGCGTGGAAACAAAGTTTGAGTAGTAGTTGATCGGCGTCTGCCCGCTGACGATCGTATCGTTGGCAAGGTTCGCCATCGTCATCGCATTCGAGTCGTTGCCGGTGCCGGCGCCGGCTGCGGCAATTTGGTTGGGATCGGTCATGACCACGCTCATGGCGGCCGCTGCACCCGTAACATTCGATCCCGCATCCGCTTCATTCGCAGCGTAGGTGGGAGGCGGCGAAAAGATGTCCAAGGTCATTGCTCCGGTTGTCGAGCCTTCCACAGCCGCGCCGGTGTTGCCGCCTGCGTCTTCCCCGGAATTGTTTTGCGCATTGACCGAAGTGGAGATGCCATACGCCAGCTGATCGAGCGCGTTAAGGCCGCCGGGAATGTCCACGTCGCGCGCCGTCAAGTAGCCGCCCAGTTGCCCGCCGCCTGAGGCCAGCTGCGAAGTGATGTCGGTGCCGTCGAGAAAGAAATCCGTATTCCCATTGACCGTTCCCGCCGTTAACTGGAAGCTCTGGCCCTCGGAAACCAGCAGTTGTCCGGAGGTGGTGGTCACCGAGAGCCCGTTGTTCTCCGTGGTCACCTGGTTGATGCCGATCAACTGGGAGAGCTGGCTGATATCCTGCTGGCGCTGGTCCTCAAGCGTTCCCGCATCCGAGTCCGGCGAAGCGGACTGAATCTGCATATTGAGCTGCGCGATAGCGCTCGTAAGCGAGTTCACCTGGCTGGCTACGCCCGCCGCCTCCTGGTTGATCGATGCACTCTGCTCATTGAGGCTGTCGGCGGCGCCGGAGATATCGCCAGCCAGCGTGGATGCCGACGTGAGCACCTGCTCGCGCAACGAGTTGTCGGTGGGATCGCTCTCGAGCGAAGAAAACGAATCGAAAAAGCTCGTGATGTCGCTGCCGATGTCGCCCGCAGTGGAACTCGACGACCCGGAAGCTGGAGTGAAGAGGGCCTGAATGTTCTTGAGCGCCGTAAGACGTGTGCTCGACGCCGACGCCAGTTGCTGCTGCTGATCGAGGCGCGCCTCCAGCACCAGGTCGCGTTGCGACGTGGCGCCCGCTTCCGTCACGCCGTCGCCCACCTGAACTCCGTCCACGTCGATCGCCGCATTCTCCTGCCAGTCGGGCGTTTCCTCGGTGTAGCCGGTGGTGTTGGCGTTGGCCACGTTGTTGGCCACCACGCTTAACGCTGCCTGGTCGGCATCAAGAGCGCCCGTGGTGATGCTCAGAGCGGAGTTAATGGTCCCCATGACCGCCCTCCGCGCTTTCAGCCGGCCGCTCAGGACCCGGCGATGGCGACCCCGCATTGTCATCCGGCAGGGCTGGAATCGCCTGCTCGAGCTCAGGATTCTCGCCGCCGCGCGCCTGGCCCTCGCTGTATTCAAGCTGCCCGGCCCGCATGACGCGCAGCCGGTTCATCACACGCATATTTGCCCGCGTGGCATCCAGAACGCGGCTGAAAACCGCCATATCGGCTTGGGCTTCCTGGGCCTGACGCGCCAGCTCCTGGCGATCGTCGGGGCTCATCGGCTCTATGTCGCGATTGAGCGCCTGGCACGAAAGCGCAAGCTCCTCGAGCCGCGCTCGATCTAACCGCGCCAGAGCCCGCGACGCATCCGCAACCAGCAGTTTCAGCTCGGGATGAATCAGGCGCTGCTCCTCTGCCTCCATGGCGTGCCCTTCTCAGTCTGATTACTCGCCACCGGCCAGCATGGAGTCGATGACCTTTGAAGCCACCGCCGACGCCGGCACACTGTAGGTTCCCGCAGCCAGCGCTGCCTGCACCGCGGCAACCTTGTCCGTGCGCACTCCTTCGCTCGATGCCGACTGCGAAATCTCGTTGGCTGCACTGCTCAGCGTCGCGCTATCTCCGTCCAGCGCGCTCGTCGATTGAGCCGTAGTGCTGCTCTTGCCTTGCGGTGCGGAGGGCGCCGGCTGATTCACCCCCAGCAGCGACCGTAACCCGTCCAGGCTGTTGCGAACATCCATACGCATTGCTCCTTAAAGTGTCTTATCGGCGGTCTTTCTAATCACTCTAGTCATTCAGAGGCTTTTATCCCGTTATTGCGGTGCAGATTTCCAGTTACCTTCCCGCTTGCATGCCGGTTACCGGAATGGGAGAGTTCTCGGACAATGCGATCGGCAATCCCGAAACCTCCGCGGTTGCTGAGTGCCTGGCCGAGCGCCTCGGAGGCAAACCCGCTGAGCGCTCCGCCAGAGCCTGCACCCGAGTCCGCGTCGCTGTCCTCAGTTCCTGTTAGCGCGTCGCCGTCCGTCATCGGCTTCAGCAACTCCTTCATCATCTGGCCTTCAAATTCGTGCGCCGCCCGCACCAGCCGCGGCGAAGGCGCAGCCGCCGACTGATTCGCGTCCTCTCCTCCGATGGCCCCAACCTGCATGCAGTGCTGCCTCGCTCCCTCGTTGCCTCGCTCCTTGCCTTCTTGTTCTCTTGGCCCCTCGGTCCCTGCCTTCACAGCACTTCCAGGTCGGCATCGAGAGCCCCGGCTGCCTTCATGGCCTGCAGAATCGAGATCACGTCGCGCGCTCCGGCGCCGGTGCGCTGCAATTCCTGCACCAGATCTTCCACCGTGGCGCCCTCCTTCAGCTCGATGCGGTTCACCGGCTTGTCCTGCGCCTGCACCTCGGTCTGCTCCACCACCTGCGTGGTTCCCGCGGCGAGCGGGCCGGGCTGCGAGACTTCGATCTTCGAGATCACATTCACGCTGAGTCCGCCGTGCAGGATCGACACCGGCTCCAGCCGCACCGTGCCGCCGATGACCACTGTCCCGGTGCGCTCGTTCACCACCACGCGCGCCCGCGGATAGACCTCGATCTCCACGCCTTCAATTCTGTCGAGCAATGCCGCCATGTCCTCGTCCGGCTGTGCGGCAACCTCCACGCGCCGGCTGTCGACAGCGTGCGCCCGCCCCGTGCCCAGCGCCTGGTCGATCGCTGCCGCCATCCCCTGCGCGGTGTGAAAATCGGCGTCGCTCAGCACCACGCTGACGGTGCGCATCAGCTTCAGGTCAAGAGCCGCGGACCGCTCCACCAGCGCCCCACCGGGAATGCGCGCCGTGGTGGGATGATTCACCTGCTTGGCATTGCCTCCCGCAGTCGCCGTGTATCCGCCCAGCACCAAGGCGCCCTGCGCCTGGGCATAAATCTGACCGTCCGGACCGTAGAGCGGCGTCATCAGCAGGATGCCGCCTTCAATCGACCGTGCGTCGCCTGCCGACGACACTGTTACATCCAGCTTGTAGCCGGGAGGGCTGAAGGGCGGCAGCGTCGCCACCACAAAAACCGCTGCCATATTCTTCACTTGCATGTTGCTGGCGCTCTGCGACCCGGTTTGCGGCACGGTGATGCCCATGCGCTCCAGAGCTGAAACCAGAGTCTGCGCGGGAAACACCGTCTGCGAGCTGTCGCCCGTACCTTTTAGTCCGACCACCAATCCGTAGCCGACCAGCTGGTTGTCGCGAATGCCCTCGATGGTGGCGACATCCTTGACGCGCGACCTGCGGCCCGGCTCCTGCGGACGGAACTCGCCGATCATCAGCAGCCAGAGCACGGCTACGGCCAGGTAGAACCAGAAAGCCCGGTCGGGCTTGTGCCTCCAGGGCTCTGGAGGCGCAACCGGCCCCGCCGTTACCGGCACCCGGTTGCCCTCCGCTTGCACTGCAACGCTCATCAGAACACCACCAGCTTTTCCAGCAACCGCACCAGCGGATTCTGCCGGTAGGTGGAATCGTTGACGATTCCCTTTCCTGTCACCTCCAGCTCCAGATCGGTCATGGCCGTCGACAGCACCTGGTTCTGGCTGCTTACGTCCTCGGGCCGCACCAGCCCGCGCAGCGTGATCAGTTGCGTCTGCTGGGAGAAGGTGATCTGGCGGGTGGCCTGCACTACCAGCATTCCGTTGGGCAGTACGTCGACGACCTCCGCTCCAAAGGTCGTGGTCAGGCTGGAGTCAGTGGTGCTCTGGCCTTGCGCCGAGAGGCCCGACGCGGCGCTCGCGCCCAGCAGATTCTGCATATTGTTCGAGGGCTTGAGCGCGCCAAACAGCGAAGTGATTCCGGAGTTGGCGTTAGAGGCGCGCGCGTCTTTGACGGCGCCATCGGTCGAGGCGGTCAGGCTTTCACCCACCACGATCATCACCACGTCGTGGACGCGGAAGGCCTTGACGTCGGTGCCCAGCCGCACCAGCTGACCCTGGGCGCTCCAGATCGATCCCGGCGTGCGCACTTCGGCTGCCTGTTGCGCGCGCACCTTGGCGATGTAGGCCTGCAGAGCCTCCGCGGGCGGTGTAGCTTTGCTGGCTGCCGCATCCGCAGTGTGCTTGCGGGCCAGCGCGCCGGCCGGGGCCAGGGCTGCGCACAGCAGCAGGACGGCGATGCCGTGAACTCTCATCGCCAGGCCCCGCTTCCGGTTTCGATTTGCGGAGCAAAAACCGCGCGTCCGGCAGCGACAGCCACCACGCGCACCACTTTGCCGCCAATCTTCAAACGCGCCTGCAACTGGGCTCCCGCCACGGCGTTGCCCAGCGCGGTGGCCTCTAAACGCACATCGGCCACGGCCGTGTGCTCCTCCACGATCAACGCATCGCCGGCACGGATCACCGGCCGCGGCGAAGACGGCCTTCCTGCTTGCGGATTTTCTGCCGCTGCCCCGGGCCCCCGACCCGGTCGCGGCTCGGCCATCAGAATCAGGCGCGCGGGGCGCGCGGAATCAGCCGCGTAGCGGAGAAGCAGCCAACGATCGCCCGTGCACGGATCGTCGATTTCCTTGAGTACTTCGCCCCGGGGCTGTGCCGAAACAGCCGGCGACGCTCCGGCATGGGACGCGCGATCGGGCGCGGGCGTGGGATCAGGCGAAGGCTGCGCCGCAACAGCGAGCGCCGATGCCATCAGCAGAGCTGCCGCGATTGCCTTTGCGCCTATCCTGAAATGCATCGTTGCCGCCTGTTCTCTCGCCAATCCTTCAACCAACGCCTGCACATCAGTGCGTCATGTTGTTCACTTGCGAATACATATCGTCGGCGGCCTTGATGACTTTGGAATTCGATTCGTAGGCCCGCTGCGCCAGCACCATCTGCACGAATTCCGTCACCACGTCCACATTCGAGTTTTCGAGGTAGCCCTGCTGCAGCGTCCCCAGCC
>JASHYS010000033.1 GCA_030042915.1 Acidobacteriaceae bacterium | reverse complement strand
AAGCTGATTGCCGGCGTGGCTACCACGCAGGCTCCTTTTCTGGTGCTGGCCGACGACAACGGAACCGATGCTTTGCGCACGCAACGCGCTGGCCGCGTTCGCCCGGAGGAAGACGGTTTGAGCAAAGACGAATGGAACGTGTTTGCG
Organism: Acidobacteriaceae bacterium; assembly: GCA_030042915.1. The sequence goes on along the minus strand of JASHYS010000033.1, from coordinate 2,977 downwards.
CGCGGTGCCGACGAGATTGCGCAGGCGGTTTACGACGAAACCGGGCTGCGCACGGTTTTTCATCATCATTGCGCCGGCTACGTTGAGACGCCGGGGGAGATCGAGAGGCTGCTGCTCAAGACCAATCCCGATCGCCTGGGGCTGGTTTTTGACACCGGGCACTACGTGCACGGCGCAGGCTACGAAGACGTCGACCTGGTGAACGCGCTGAATTTTTTCAAGGAACGCATCTGGTACATCCACCTGAAAGACCTCGATCCCAACATTGCACGGCGCAGCCGCAAGGAGGAGTGGGACTACTTTACGCAGATGCGCAATGGCTTGTATCCCGAGCTGGGCAAAGGGTGCGTCGACTTCCCTGCCCTGCTGCGCTGGCTCGCCGGCCGCGACTACAAGGGCTACGTGCTGGTGGAGCAGGATATTTTGCCCGGCATGGGCACGCCCAAGGCCAGCGCGGCGCGCAATCGGGAGTACATCCGGTCGATTGAGTCGAATTTTGTTTAAAAACAGCCTCTAGCCGCTAGCTTCGAGCTGCCAGCTGTTGCGCGTTTGAACGAGCGGGTCGTAGGCGCGAAAAAAGCTAGAAGGCTAGAAGCCAGGAGCTGGAGGCCAGGAGCTGAAGTATGAACGGAAAAAAGCTTCATTTCGGAATCATTGGTGCGGGACGTATCGGGCGGGTGCATGCGGAGTCCGTCAGCTTTCGTCTGCCCGAGGCCGACATTCTTACCATCTTCGATGTGAACCGCCCGGCAGCCGAGGCTCTGGCCGCGCACTGCGGCATTCCGAAAATTGCTGCGTCGGTGGATGAGATCTTCGCCGATCCGCGCATCGGCGCGGTGCTGATCTGCTCTTCGACGGAGACGCATGCCGACCTGATTATGCGCGCAGCCCAGGCCGGCAAGCACATTTTCTGCGAGAAGCCGATCGCTTTCGCCCTGGACCGCATCGACGCGGCGCTGGCGGCGGTGGCCAAGGCCGGCGTGAAGCTGCAGATCGGGTTTAATCGGCGCTTCGACTCCAATTTTGCGCGCGTGCGCAATGCCGTCAGGAGCGGCGAAATCGGCAAGCCCTACCTGGTGCACATTGTCAGCCGCGATCCTGCGCCTCCGCCCATCGGTTATGTACGCACCTCGGGCGGGCTTTTTCTGGACATGATGATTCACGACTTCGACATGGCGCGCTTCTTGACTGGTGACGATGTGGATGAAGTGTACACAGCCGCGGGCGTCCTGGCCGATCCTGCCATTGGCGAGGCCGGCGATCTGGACACGGCCGTGGTGGTGCTGCGCTTCAAGAGCGGCGCCATCGGAACCATCGACAACAGCCGCAAGGCGGTCTTTGGCTACGACCAGCGCGTGGAAATCCTGGGCAGCGAAGGCAAAATTGCTACGGAAAACCGCTTTCCCAACGAGGTAGTGGTGAGCAACGGCAAATCAGTCTACAGCGATTTGCCCCTTAACTTCTTCATGGACCGCTATACTGAGAGCTTTGCGCAGGAGCTTAAGGAGTTTGTGCAGGCAGTGCTGGATAGCAAGCCCACGCCTGTGACCGGCGCCGATGGCCGCGCGCCGGTGATTATGGCTCTGGCGGCGCGCAAATCCTACGACGAGCATCGGCCGGTGCGGCTCGAGGAGGTAGAGGCATGAAGCGCTCGTGCCTGGTGGCGATTCTTACCGACGTGCATCTTTGGGTGCCCGTGGCCGTCCTCATTCTGGGAATTACGCTGCTGATGACGCTGAGGTGAAGGCATGAGCGACAACGCGGCCACCGCATCGGCGCGGTCAACCATTTCGCTGCACAAGCTCGGCGTCTTTTGCGGGCTCTCAGCGGCGGTGTGGCTGGGCAGCGCTGAAGCACCCACCAAGCTGGTGAACGAAGGCTTCTCGCCGTTCCTGATCTCCATGGGAATGGTGATGGGAGCATTTGTGGCACGCTGGACCGTGCCAACGCTGCTCAAAGGCACCGGCTTCCTGTTCAGCGACCTGCGCGAAAAACCGCACCTTATTGTTTGGGCGCTGCTGGCGGGCATGCTGTGGGCGGTGGGCAACACGCTCACCATCTTCGGTGTGCGCAACGTGGGCCTGGCTATCGCGTTTCCGCTCTGGAACATCAACAGCCTGGTGGGGCTGGCGTGGGGTTGCCTGCTGTTCAGGGAACTGCATGGGTCGAGCGCGAAGAATTGGGCCAAGGTGGTTGGCGGCGCGCTGGCGATTGTGTTCGGCGCGGCGGTTCTGGCCGTTGCCACTACGCAGCAAAATGCGGGTGCGCCGGGCAAAGCCGCCACGGGGATTCTGGCGGCTGTGGGCGCCGGCGCGATGTTCGGCACCATGTATATTCCCTACCGCAAGGCCTACATCAGCGGCATGAATCCGCTTTCTTTTGTCACCATCTTCACTTTCGGTGAATTGGGAACCATCCTTACGCTGGGACTGATCTTTTACCACGGCGCGCAGCCCATGATTGCGGAGTTGCATCGGGCGCGGCCCATGCTTTTCTGGCCGTTTGTGGGGGGATTCTGCTGGGTGATCGGCGACCTGTTCCAGCAGTACGCGGCCAAGTACATCGGCATCGGGCGCGGCATTCCGTTGTCGAATACCAACCAGCTTTGGGGCCTGGCCTGGGGTGCGCTGGTGTTTGGCGAATTTGCCGGATTGGGCTCGGGCGGACGGCTGCTGATTCTTGGTGGCTCGTGCATCATGATCGCCGGCGCCGTGTCCATCAGCATGGCCGAGCCGCCGCCTTCGGAGATGGAGAACTGGCGCGCTGCGATGCATCGCGAATGCGATCGCTATGAGCTGGACAAGGACAATGTGGCCGCGGTGGTGGCGGGCGACGACCCGCTCGCCGATCAAAAGCGCCCGCGCCGGTGGTGGGAGGTGCTTATCATGCTGGTAGCCGCGGGCATCTTCCTGTGGCTTGCGCTGGGCACGACGGCGCAGCACATCTACGTCAACCTTCCCTGGATGATGGTGCTGAT
>JASHYS010000356.1 GCA_030042915.1 Acidobacteriaceae bacterium | reverse complement strand
TGGTTCCGTGGATTGCACACGCTGCGGGCGGCGAAGGCGGCTTTGACGGCGTGGTGAACTCGATTGCACACGAGTATCACGTACGCGCCACGCGCATTCCGTTCATGGGGCTGGCCAGCCTGATTGCGGGCGGGGCCACGCATGGCGGAGTGGCCCATCTTCGCGTGGCCGAGTTCGAACACTTTTCCGCGACAGTGGATGGTGAGGATTTGAACCGGCTGGTGGAAGAGAAGCTGGGCCAGGGCTGGGAACGCATGATTCGCGAAACCAGCCGCCACGGCAACGAACAGACGCTCATCTTCGACCGTCCTGAAGGCGGGCGGATGGGGCTGTTCATCCTGGATCTCGACGGCGCGGAGATGGACGTGGTGCAGGTTTCGGTGGATCCTAACCGGTTGCAGGAGACCATCGGCAAATACCAGCATCGCGATCACGGCGACGACGACGCGGCGGACTAGTTCTTCGACCGCGTGGATTTCCTACCTGCAGATTCAGGTGGTTTCCCACCCTTTCGCAAAAAGCTCGCGAAAGGATGGGGCACGGGAGTGTGGGTTACTGCGGCGTGCGCGTCATAAGATCGACAAATAGTTTTTGAAAGCGTGCGGGATCGAGATCCATTTGTGCATGGACAAGCCGCACGCCGGTGGCGGGCTTGAGCTTTTCAGGCCAGGTGAGCGTGTCGCCATAGCTGGGGCCGTGGCTCAGGTCCACATCCATGTAAACGGTTTGCTCTTTGGTGATGATGGACGGGTCGATGAAGGAGCAGGCCGCGAGCTCATCCCACATATAGGATTGCGGCCGGCTCCACGCGGCGATGTAGCGCGCGGCGGGCGCCTGCGATTTGGCGATGGCGTCGAGCATAGCCTGCGTGAAGGGCGCCTTGATGGAGACATCGACGGTGGTGGCATCGATGCGCGGCCAGTCGGCATGGAGCACGATGTGTGCGGCTTCAGGATCGAACCAGAAGTTGAATTCGTGACGCGGGCTGGTGGCGAACTCAGGATCGCTGGTCTGCGGATTGAGGCTGGCGCCCATGAACACGATGCCTTTGGTGAGCGCGGCGAACTCGGGATCGAGCGCAATGGCGAGCGCAATGTTGGTGAGGGGGCCGGCGGCGTAGATGGTGACCTGGTGCGGATGCGCGCGCACCTGGCGGATGAGGAAGTGGGCGGCGTCTTCGTCGAGCGGCCTGGTGGCGGGCAGACCCTCGGGCATGGGAGGAATTTCGTAGGGGCCGTGCGACTCGAAGCGTGCGGGCGCGGGAGCCGCGACGCCGGACGCGTTGTCGTTTGCTGATGGGGCGACGCGTCCCCAGGCGCCCAGCCACACAACTTTGCCATCGAGCGCGGTCTCGAGCTTGGTTTCTTCTTCGGTGCGAATGAGGGGGAACACTGCGCCGCGGGCGACGGGAACGTCGGAGTGGCCGGTCAGCTCGAGCATGCGCAGGGTGTGGAGGGTTTCCTCGTCGCGCCACGCGTCGCCGGTAACGATGGTGATGCCCAGCACCTGCACGTCGGGCGCCTGCAGCAGGGCCAGCATCGCCATCTGGTCAGAGCCGCCCGGTCCGGAGCCATCCTGATCGATGAGCACCAGGCGCTTTTGCGCCGCACAAAACGCGGCAAGAGCCGCCAACAGCAGGGCTGTCGAGAGTTTTCTCATAGATGGGTATTTTGGCATAGAAGACAGGGAGCGAGGGAACGAGGGAGCAAGAGAGCAAGCGGACCACTGATCACTGACAAACTGTGATCACTGCTTCATCGCCGTCCAAAGCCTCTGGGCCGGAACTGGGGTGCGACGGGCAGATTGGTTTTGCCTTCGGGATACACCACAAGAAAGCGGTTCGGCCCTTCGCCAACGCTGGCAGTCTCAACACCCTGGAGCGACCGGCAAGCCAGATGGAGCAGGCGCCGCTCACGGCTATTCATGGGCGGAAAACTGAAGGGAACTCCGGTCTGGCGGACTTTTTCGGCGGCGGATTCAGCGGCCAGGCGCAATTCCTCGGCACGGAGGGCCTTGAAGTTGGCGGCGTCGAAGCTGACCAGATCGTGCTCGTGGTGATCGAGGCGCAGCATCTGCGCGGCCAGAGTTTCCAGGGCGCGCAGCAATTCACCGTTGTGTTGCAACAGCAAGGCCAGGTCGGGCCCGGAAAGATCCACGTAGATCTGGCGCGCTTCAACGCCCTGTGGATCGCGCGCTCCATCGCCGGCGGTGATGCGGTATTTGAGGCGCAGTCCACCCAGCTTGTTCAGGTTGTTGAGGAAGCCGGCGATTTTCTGGGCAGCCTGCTGCAGGTCGTCAATCGGCATAACAGACAAGTATCGCAGAGCGAAGTGGGGTGCGGGTGGCATGGGCGCGAAGAAAATCGCGCCGGAGGAGAATGGGACCACCGGGCCGATTGCACGAGGATTTGCGGCAGAATGCTACCTTGAATCTGGACCGTGCTGCGAGCCAGGACTTCAAACCGCCTGAGAGAAATGCATCGCCCCCATGCGCCGAATTGTTCATCTTTTGGTCGTCCTGCCGTTCGTCGCGGCCGCAGCGCTGGGGCACGCGCAGGGCGGACCGCCGTTCATCACCGACGATCCCGCGCCGCCGGGAAACCATCACTGGGAGATTAATTTTGGCTGGATTGCCAACCACAATCCGGGCCAGTCGTATTATCAGATTCCCGACGTGGATATGAATTACGGATGGGGCAACCGCATCCAGCTGAAATGGGAGCAGCCGCTGGCCGCGGGCACGAATGCCAACAATTCCACTGGAGTGGGGTTGGGAGAATCGCTGCTGGGCATCAAATTTCGCGCTTACCAGCATTACATTCCCGGCAAAGAGAAGACGGACGATAACATCAACTTCTCGATTGGAACCTATCCGCAGGTTTCGCTCAACACGCCGGCGGGCTCAGCGCAGCGCGGGATTGTCGAGCCGGGCCCGCAATACTATCTGCCCATGGAAGTGACCGCGCAGGTGGGCTGGCTGGCGCTGGATGGCGAGATGGGCCGCTGGATCGGCAACGCGAACGAGCCGGACCAGTGGGGGCGCGGGCTGATCGCGGGACGCGCATTCAGTGACCGTACGGAGGTGTACACCGAGCTTTACGATCTTCAGGCCATTAATCGCATCGGCGACCAGCCCAAGCAGCGCTCGTTTACGCTCGATTTCGGCGGACGGCAGTCTCTGGACCATGCCAACCATGTGCGGCTGCTGTTCATGGGCGGGCGTGCCCTTCAGGCGGTGACACGCGAAAATGGCGAGCCGAGCTGGATTGCGTACCTCGGCATTCAGTTGCTCCTGGGGCCTAAGGCGGAAGGCAAGGAACCGCAGCCGGAAACCGGGTCTGCGCCGTAATTCCCTTATTTTCGCCGGCCTTCGCTGATTCTGGACTTGTCGAAGGCGATTTTTTCGGCCCTGAAGGACCTGCGCGCGCCGGTGCATGAGGCTTCCACATTGCCATGTTCCGGAGCCACGCGGTAGGATTCCGCTGAAAAAGTTTTCAGGAGAATCGTGTATGCGTTTACTTTCCTCTTTGCCGCTTGTTCTTCTGACCTCACTCTCGATCACTGCCTCAGCGCAGACCGCGCCCAAGGGGCAGCCTTTGCACGCGCCGGCAGCCAAGGCTTCCATGGCTACGCAAGTAGCCCAAACCCCTCCGATGGGCTGGAACAGTTGGAACTTCTTCGCTGAACGGGTGACGGACCAGGACATCCGCAACGCGGCCGACCAGCTTGTGGCTACAGGGATGAGGGACGCCGGCTATGTATACGTAAACATCGACGACACCTGGGAGGGCGACCGCGATGCTAACGGCGTATTGCACTCGAACTCAAAGTTCCCCGATATGAAGGCATTGGCCGATTATGTGCATTCCAAAGGGCTCAAGCTTGGAATCTACTCTTCGCCCGGCCCCAAAACCTGTGCAGGCTTTGCCGCCTCGCTTGATCACGAGACGCAGGACGCACAGCTCTATGCCTCCTGGGGCGTCGACTATCTGAAGTACGACCTGTGCAGCTTCATTCCAGCGGTGATGCAGAAGCAGGCGCCCAACGACAAGGCCGCGCAGATGCGGCTGATGCTTGCCGCCTACGACAAGATGGACAAAGCCCTGAAAGCCACCGGCCGGCCCATTGTTTACTCGCTGTGCCAGTACGGATGGGACGCGGTGTGGGAGTGGGGACCGAGCGTGGGCGCCAACCTGTGGCGCACGACAGGCGACATCAACGCGAGCTGGCAAAGCATCTACTCGATCCTGAACGAGCAGGCTGGGCTGGCCAAGTATGCCGGTCCCGGCCATTGGAACGATCCCGACATGCTTGAGGTAGGGAACGGCAGAACCTTTGGCACCGGCGCCGAAGCCCGTTTTGTCCCGCTCACGCTGGCTGAAAATCGCACCCACTTCTCCATGTGGGCCATGCTGGCCGCTCCGCTTCTGGCCGGCAACGACCTGCCCAACATGAAGCCGGAGATCCGCGACATTCTGACCAATCGCGACGTGATTGCCATCGACCAGGACCGGCTGGGTCACGAAGCCACGCATGTTTATTCCGATGGCGAGGTCGACGTGTGGGCGCGACATCTTTCCGGCGGAGCCATGGCCATCGCGGTGCTGAATGCGGGCAGCGAACGCTATTCCACGCATCCTTTTCATCTGGATTTGGCCAAGCTCGGCCTGCATGGACCGCAAAAGGGCAAGGATTTGTGGAACGGCAAGGAGATCACGCTCACCCAGGACATGCCGCTCGAAATTGCGAGCCACGACATTCTGCTGGTGCGGATTGCGGCACCGAAATAACCGCGATCATTTGCAGACGTTGAACGATCTGGTTTCGGCTGAACGCACCGGCGTCGTCCCTACGGGACTCATCGAGTTTTATTGCCCGACTTCCCCACGCTCAACCACCCCAAGAAACAAACACCGTTTCTTGGGGACCCTGGCGAAGCGCGGGGCTAACAAACACTGCGCCCACGGCGCGCGAAGGGTGACGGCGCCGCTTACACGGCTACGCCCAGGCACACCGCGAACCAGGGCCGCGGATCGGTCCAGGTTGCCGTGGCGGCGAAGCCCGCATCGGCCAACAGCGCCTCAGCCTGGCCGGGACGGTACTTGTAGCTGTTTTCAGTATGGATGCTTTCGCCGGCAGCGAAGTGCACGGCGAGATCGAGCGCGTCGAAGCGCACGCACTGCGCCTTGCGGCTGACCAGGTGCATCTCAATGCGCGACCGGGCGCGATTCCACACCGCGCGGTGCGCGAAGGCATGGGGATCGAAGCCGGTATCCAATTCGCGGTTCAGCCGCACCAGGATATTGCGATTAAACGCCGCCGTTACGCCCGCCGCATCGTCGTAGGCAGCCAAGAGCGAGGCCTCGTCCTTGACCAGATCGACACCGAGAAGAAACGAATCGCCCGTCTTGAGTCCGGCCCGGACCCTGCGCAGCAGAAGCGCGGCCTGGTGCGGTTCAAAGTTGCCGATGCTGGAGCCGATGTAGAGCACCATTCGCCGCTCGTCTTTGCCAATCGGCCCCAGATGAAGCCGCTCGCCGTCGCCATGGGTGTAATCCATTACGCGCGGCGCCACGGTGACGCCTTCGATCTCACTTTCAATCCGCTCCCGGGCGGCGCGCAATGCGCTGGGCGAAACGTCGACCGGTTCGTAAATCACCCTTTCCTGGCGCGCCACGGCGGCTTTCAGCAG
>JASHYS010000355.1 GCA_030042915.1 Acidobacteriaceae bacterium | reverse complement strand
TCCGCGGGAAGCCGAAGAAGTGGAGCGCGGGGCGCTGGAGGTGATGATCCGGCCCGATGTGCCCGGCGGCGGGAACATTGATCCGCAGCCTTTTCTGGCCACATGCGCGCTGGGCTTTCGCGACGCGGCTGCACCGACCGGAGTATGGTCTGCGCCGAGGCTAGAGGAGATCTGCGCGGTCGCCGGAGGGTATGCGTACCTGATCGACACCACCCAGCCGGAGCGATTCACGATGATTACCTACCGCCCGGTGATGGAAGTCCGAGCGGCGCCGGCAGAGGGCCTGCTTCTTTTCGCCGGCCATCATTCCATTCTGGCCTGGGGACGCAGCGGGCAGGCGTGGGAGTCAGAGAAGCTCTCGGACGAGGGCGTGACGACAGCGAGCCTCGAAGACGGTGTGCTGCGGGGCATGGGCTGGGAAATGAAAAGCGACCGCGAGATTCCGTTTGGGCTCGATCTGCGCAGCGGGCTGCGTGTGGCTTGAGATGTTTATCGCTGACTCCCATTGACACCGGGCGCATTCCACTTATTGACGCGGTAGCCAGCACAGTTCAGGCTCGGAATGGATCGGAAATCGCCTCAGCGTTTTGTCTAATTCACCGCCGCAGCATTCTGTTGGCCGAGAGTTAAAGAATTTGCGCCGGCTTTCAATTGGACCTGAAAGTCCCACTTGAACAGTTGATTGTTGTAGGCGCCCAGGCAGAAAACGTAGTAAGTACCCGGAGGCACGCCGGGAAGCTGTGCCTTGCCGCTGGCATCTGTTTGCGCACCGGAAACGGTGGAGGAATTGGTCGCGTTGATTCCCGCCTGGCACGCAGGTTGCTTGCTCGCGCAAGCTGCGAGGTAACCCTTGACCAGGGACACTCCCTGCGGGGCCTGTAACCCTGCACCCGTCAAAACAGATTCAAAGCTCTGGTTGAGCAGGACAACGGTGTGCCCGGAGAGCGGGTTTGGAGCGCCCGGCTGAGCGGTCAATCCGCTGGTGACAACCAGAACCGCGTTCCCGGTAGGCGCGTTGGGCGTTGAAAGGACAGCAGGGGCGGGTTTCGGAGCCGCAGCAATTGCCGGTGCAGGAGCTGCCGCAGGCGCCGGTTTAGGAACTGCGGCGGGGGCTGGCGCCGCCGTCGATTTCACTCCGCCGGCCGATGGGGCTTTGCCCGGTGCAGCGGAGACCGCCGGCTGGTTGGTTGCTGGGGGCACCACGCCTTCCAGGGGATCTTTGAATTCTTCCGTTAACCGATAGGAGGTGATGGGAACGAACATGAAGGGCTCTTTTTCATAGCCCGCAGCGCATGGCGGATTGTTGTACTCCTGGTCGTGATACATGAATGTGGGATCTGTTGAGCCGGCGGGGAGACAGTGCTCGGTGTTGTCCTTTGGGTCGCCGCCCCAAGTATGCGCCTGATTACTCGGCTCCCACGCGAAGAGGTAGAGGCGGGCGACGTCACGGAGGCTGGCCAGGAGAATCACCTGGCATTGACCGGCGGCTACTGCGGTAGAGCCGCTGGTCGTCATCGGGAAGTCATACCCGACCGCGCCGTTCGCGCCGTTCACCGCAACGCTGACCGCAACCCTGATTTCCGTCTTCGCGTTGTTGTTGCAGACCGTGAACTGGGCCGCCGCTGGAGCGGAGGCCGCCAGCGCCGTTAAAACGGCGCACGCGGTCTGAAGTCCAGGGCCGAGCCGGAAAGCCCCTAATTTCGGAACGCTGACCGGGAGATGCATGGCTTCCTCCGCTTGCGACTGCACTGGAATTACGGCATTTTCCGAAATACCGAGCTCCTGAAAGCCAGGGCGTGGTTTTTCTTGAGGGAAAAATCCCCTCGGCCGTCATGGTTCCGGTCTACACCATTTCGGAAAATGCTTTAGAGCCTATCGTCCTTCGCCGAAGGCTTCGGATGGAGAGTCCATACTACTATCCTGCGCCAACTCCCGTGCGGGCAAAATTGCTTCGTATGCCGTATAAATGCTCTCAAAAACCGAATCCCAGCTGGCACTGAGCGCATAGGCGCGGGCGGACTCGCGCATGCGGGCGTGGACCGAAGGGTCGGCGAGAATGGCGGCAATGGCCGCTGCGAATTGATCGTCGGGGACGATACGGCCGGTTTCGCCGTCGCGGATGATGGTGCGCGGGCCTCCGTCGGGCGTGACGATGCCGGGCACGCCGCTGGCCAGAGCTTCGAGCACCGCGTTGCCGAACGTATCGGTATGCGACGGAAAGACGAAGAGGTCCATATTCGCGTAGGCAGTTGAAAGCGCATCATCGCGCAGGACGCCCGCGAACTCGGCCCGGTTGAGCCGTTCGCGGAGCCAGGATTCGCTGCCCCCGTGGCCAACAATGAGAAAACGAAAGTTTTCAACTCCCATCGCTTCCAACTGCTGTTGGATCTTGACCAGAAGCGCGATGTTCTTTTCGACGGATAGGCGGCCGACGAAGCCCAGGATGCGATCGCGGTCCTGAGGGTCGCGCTTGCGATGCGACGGATGAAATATTTCGGCGTCGATGCCGCGCGTCATCAGATGGCAGGGCCGGCCGGTGACGCGCTCGAGAAGCGCGCAGAGGTCGGGATTGGGCGCAAACAGCACCTGCGCCTTGGAGTAAAACCAGGACAAGGTGGCTAACGACAGGTTTTCGATTTTCTGGCCGCTGGCGGCTGATTGGCGCGGCGGCAGAAAACGCAGCAACCAGTTGGCGCGGCGCGCAGCATACTCGTGCACGTTGGTATGCCAACTGGCGGCCAGCGGCACACCAAGACGATGTGCCCATGCTGCGCCAAGAAGGCCAATTTCGCTGGGACCGGTGATATGGATCAGATCGGGCTTGAAGCGCTCGAGCACTTTGCCGATGAGCGGAACGTGCCGAAAGTAAGCGGGATCGAAGCGCAGGTCTTTTTCCAGAGGCAAGGAGAGAAAGCTGCGCGGCAGCTCGAGGGTCCATAGGGCACCCTCTTCAGTGAAGGCCTGGGCGCGGCGGCCGGCGCGAAGACACAGAAAGGGAAGATTGCGCCGGCGGGCAAAGGCCTCAAAATGGCGGCTGGTGTGCGCCACCCCGTTCACTTCGTGAAATGAGTCGGGAAAATAGGCGATGCGAGGCGGAGCAGCGGGGTTCGCGGGGTTTGTGCGCGCGGATATGCCGTTGCTAACTTCGCTAACCACGCTAACTCCGCCGGCGCCGCCGCTTTACTCCTGCTCGCCCAGAGCCAGGCGCAGTTGGTCGGAATTGCTCCAGGCCATGCGCAGTCCGCCGGCGACCAAGCCGCGGCCCATCAGCTGCACCATCGCGAGTCCGGCGCTGATCACGCGCGGCGGCGCACCGCCTGGCCATAGCTCGCTCAAGGGACGGATGACGCCGTTGGAATCAGGATGGTAGGTGCGCTCGTCCCAGGTGCGCGAGCCCTGCGGGAACTCAGGATAGTGGCGCACGGCGTCGATGGCCGACTGCAGGATGCGATGCTTCCACGGCTCGGCGTATTGCGGCATGAAGAGCACGTTGCTTCTCTTCTGCCGCCGGACTTCATGCACAAACTCGGTAAAGCTGGCGGCGTTGGTCAAATTGACGGTGGCATTCGGCTCCACGCCGTGCCGATCGCCGCCCGCGATCAGTAGCATGTTCCACTTTTCCGCCAGACGCCGCACGGCGCGGTTCTCGTCCCAGTTGCGCAGGCCGTTGAGCTCCAGCGCGTGAAGATAGGCGCCGTTCTTCTGCAGGAACTCGTTCACCAGGAACTGGTGCTTCTCTTTGCCGATCAGATACAGGTCCCACATGGGGTGGTTGAAGACCACCAGGATGTTGGGATCGCGGTGGAGCTGAACCAGAATTTCGGTCAGGCGCTCGTCGCTGGGATGGCGAGTGAATTCTTCAAGCGTGGCCATCCACTGGGCGGCGCGGACGCTGGGCAGATTGTGAACGCCCAAATGGAACGATTGCATGCTTCCATAGGGAGCGCTCCACTCCACCGACACCGGAATGTGGCGCGCGCTGGGCACGGTGCGCAACAGCATGGGCGCCTGAATGTTGTCGTGGTCAGTGAGGGAGACCATGGAGGCGAGGCCGAGTTTCTCGATCTGCCGCGCTTCCAAATCGAAGGCGAGTTTGGGAGTCATGGGCGGCGTCCAATAGCTGGCCGCGTAGTCGATACGGACGCCATGAATCTGTTCGGCCCGCCGCTCGAGCCTGGCCATCAACGGGCGTATGACGGGAAACTGGTTGCCGAAGTTGGCCAGAAAATCCAGCGTCTCGCGCGATTGATTGGTGTGGCTGTGCAAGGAAACGCCGGTGCGAAATCCTCTCGCGGCATCCTTGTCGCGCCACAGGTACGAGATGGTGGACCCAGGCATTTTCGCTCCTCGTCGATCTGCAATCGTTTGCGGATTTCCACAGGTAGTATCCGGTCGCAGCGATAAATTTCCTGTTAAGAACGTGCGAAAACCGCTTCAATTGACGTCCAAACGGACTCAAAAAAGTTACCAAAATACCGAAAATACATGCTGAAACCCGGGTAATTTCCGGATATGCCGTCGGAACGGCGCTCGTCGATCCGTTCCCGATGAGTTCGATGCACGCGAAAGTTATCCACAGGTAAAAACAAGGCGTGAGCTCCGCGATCCGCCCTTCACTTCTTGGTCTTGGCCAGTTCAGGGCCGAGAAAATCATCGAGATTCCAGCCCGCCATCAGATCTTCGTCGGCCGCGATTTTTCCGCTTGGGGGCGGCGCGCTAGCAGCCGCTCCCTCGACCGAGAGGTAATTCTCGGTAAGTCCGTGGCGCAGCATCTCAAAGGCCTCCTCGGGAGTGCTGGCATATTGAAACAGGTCGAGGTCTTTAGGCGAGATGGCGCCCGTATCGACCAGGACCTCGAGGTTGAAGACTTTCTTCCAATATTCCGGCCCGTAAATCAAAACTGTGATCTTCTTCGTCACTTTTTGGGTCTGGGTCAGGGTGAGGAACTCAAACATCTCGTCGAGCGTGCCGTAGCCTCCGGGAAAAACCACCAACGCCTTGGCGAGGTAAGCGAACCACAACTTGCGCATGAAGAAGTAGTGGAATTCGAAGTTGAGCGAGGGCGTGATGTAGGGGTTGGGCCGTTGCTCGAAGGGCAGCAGAATATTCATGCCGATAGTTTTGCCGCCGGCTTCGTAGGCGCCGCGATTGGCGGCTTCCATGATGCCCGGCCCACCGCCGGAAGTGACCACGAAGCGATGTTTGCGCGAGGGGATGGTTTTGGCCCATTGCGTAAGCAACTGCGCCAGGCGCCGCGCGTCCTCGTAGTAGCGCGCCATTTCAACCGCAGCTACGGCGCGCTTGCGCTGCAAATCAGTGGCTTTGCCGGTAGCAATCTCGCGAGCTTTTGCCGGCTGCTCTTCACTGGGAGCGGGGCGCGTGGAGCCGGTGTTATCAAGAAGCTCCAGGGCGTGATCGGCTTCTTCGCGCCCCCTGAAGCGCGCGGAACCGAAGAAGACAACGGTGTCCTGAATCTGCTCGCGGCGGAAACGGGCCAGAGGCTCGAGAAATTCTGAGACGATGCGTATGATGCGGCCGTCGGCACTGTTGAGGAAGGCGGTATTTTCGTAGGCCAGCGGGGCGGGATCAAGCGGAGGGGGCGTTCCGTCGCCGGGGATGACGGCGCGGGGCGCGGGCACGGGAGTTTGAGCGGTTCCGGCAGATTTCTTCGAGCTCTCCTGTTCCCTGTTCCCGGCAGCCTGTTCCCTGGTCTTCATCGTTCAACCATCCCGATGCCGAATAGCGTCTTGAAAGGCGATCCACAAATTCAGCAGACCTAACCCGGAGACGAGACCGCGCACCGCGCCGGCGTCGGCAAAGCTCGAAAGCCAGGAATACTGTTGGAGGATTGGATTGCGATCCCACAAGCCGTACGACCACGGCGCGCAAAAGACGACCAATCCGATACACATGCGCAGCATCACGCGCAAGAACAATTCCATGCGAATGAGCCAGCGGGGAACGTGATGCGGTGGGGGCGCGGCCTGGGGGTCGGGCCCGGAACTGGGCCCCGGGTCCGATCGGGCCCCGGCCAACGGAGCCGGGCTCGCTGCAAGCGTAAACGATGCTGATTCCGGCCGCTGGACCATTCGCCTCGACGGGATCTGCTGATCCCCGATGTCACTGCACTGCAGTCACTTACCGCACAATGCGGGCCCCCGGCCCCGGACGCAAAAGACCCTCCGGCGGAGGAACTCCGTATTGCAACGGTAACACAGCGAGAAGAGAAAGGGGACGCAACGGAAGGGGGATTCCCGGTCGAAGATCGCGTTGATTCCAGCAAGGCGGCGGAGTATTTTTGACCGTGTGGCGCCCGTTGGCAGCATCGAAATCCGGTGCCTGCACGGCGAGTGCTTCTTGAGGGGAATCTCTATGAAATCCGCATGCATCTTTCTGTGTCTGTTGGCGCTCGGCGCAGCCACATTAGCGGCTCAAAATGCGAACCGGTCCTATGGAGTGATCGGGCAAGGGCCGGGCACGGGCCAGCAAGCAGCCGCGAATAAGGCAGTCGCAGACGCGGTACGGGTTGACCTCGGATGTCCGGTATCGATGCGCGCGCAGCACCTGGCCGATGGAGAGATGGTGAAGACCGGCAAGGCTAGACCGGAAGGACTGGGGCAATGGCTGCACCTGACATTCATGGCTCCTGATTCGCGCAGGATTGCGAAGGCCACATTGGCGATTTACGGCTCAAGCCCGAAAGGGCGAGTGACGAAGACGGCATCGGGTCGCAGCGATTCGTCCGATGCGTCCACAGCGCTCACAGCCGAGTTCACTGCCGGAACTGGCCGCAACGATGTGGCCGATCTGTGGGTACCGGGAATGACAGCCGTACAGTCGATCGAGGTTCTGTCGGTGGTGCTCGGCGACGGATCAACGCTGAAGTTCGCCGGCGACCTGACCTGCCGCGTAGCGCCCGATCTTTTCATGCCGATTGCGAATCGATAGCTGAGAATCTGCCTGCGCGCAGTCTCGGTCAATGCTCATCAGAAGCTGAAGTAGGCTCCGATCATGGGCTCGGCCGTGTGCGTGAAGGCGCCGGTCGAAGAGAAGGCCGTGGTCACATCGGCAGCCTTGTCGACGTTGCCGCGGTATTGGAAGCGCAGGCCGAGGTGCGGAACAAGGCGCCAATCCAATCCAGCCCCATAGACGAACACCGGCTTGTCGGAGCTGGTGGTGTTGCTCTGGCCGCTGGCGGGTTCATTGAAAAGAACGCCCACACCCGCCAGCGCGAAGGGCCGGAAACTGGAAACATGAAAAGAGACCAGCCAATCGCCCGTGACTTCGTGCGCATCGGCCGAAACCGCAGCAGCCGTGCTGCAACCGGAAGTTGGACATGGCGGGAGCACGGTTGAGGTGTACCTCTGGTTGGCGCGGTTGTAGGAGTAGTTGATGTCCCAGCCCACCAGAGGGTTGGTGATGTGGCGCAGCTCGACAATGCCGCCCGCGGAATTCGAAGGGCTTTCCTGGACGCCGTTGCCCGTGGTGGCTCCGCTGAAGGCGCCATAAAGACTCAGCGCGACGGAGGTTTGTGCGCCGAGCGGCGCCGCAGCGAGAAAAACCAGAAAGAAAGACGGAATG
>JASHYS010000354.1 GCA_030042915.1 Acidobacteriaceae bacterium | reverse complement strand
GCGATCGTCGCCATCGCCACCAGTTCGGCGGCGGCGCCCTGCGCGTAGGTCAGGTGCTCCTTGCCGATCTTCTCGCCCACTGTGACCACAATGCGCTTCCAGCCCACCATGGTACCCAGCCCAAGGGCCAGCGCCACGGCCACCTTCACCCAGCCGGGGATGAACTTCGTTGCCATGTCGATTTGTGCCTTGTAGGTGTTGAGGACTTTCAGCTCGGCGGGCGAAAAATCGCCGATGTGGTTCTTCACCATCAGCCGGATGGCTTCGCTGACCACATACATGTCGTTGCGCACGTTGGTCTGCTGATTGGCCGGAACGGCTTTGTATTCCTTGTAGAGCGCCACTTCGTTGCTCAAATCGTTCACCAGCTCGCGCAGTGCGATCATGGTGTCGGGCTGCAGCTGCTTAGTGGCGACGAACTGCGTGACTTCGGCGCGAGCGTCGGGTCCAAGAATGGCGTTGGCTTCAACATGCTTGTTGATCACCTGGTCGGCCTGCTGCGACGCGGTAACAAAAGCCTGCACGCCCCTCGCCGGCACCGCGTGGTTCAATGCGTAGGCCGTCGGCACCGCGCCGATGAGGATGAGCATGATGAGGCCCATGCCCTTTTGCCCATCATTCGATCCATGGAAGTAGCTCACGCCCGAGCAGGTGAGGATGAGCAGCGCCCGAATCGGCCAGGGCGGAGGCGTGGTGCCTTCGGGCGCGCGAAACAGCGAATCGGGCGCTGGAATCAAGCTCAATCCCACGGCCAGCGCCGCGGTGACACCGATCGCGAAAACCGCCGTCCAAAGCAGGCTCCATTTGAACAGGAAGAATGCGGTGAGACCCAGGATTATCGCCAGGCCAATCGAGCCGAGGAGGCGCGATGACGGCTTGAGCACCAGGAACAGAATGGCCGCGCAGCAAAAGCCGACCACTGGTGAGATCAGCAGTACGCGAAACACGTTGCCCGCCTGTCCCCAATCCACGCCCGATGTGCCGTTGTAAGCGCTCATCACCTGATTAGCCACGCCTACGCCGATGATGGAGCCCACCATGGTGTGCGAACTCGACGCCGGCAACCCGAACCACCACGTGCCCAGGTTCCAGATGATGGCGGCAATCAGCAGCGCAAAGACCATGGCAAAGCCCGCGCCGTAACTCACCTTGAGGATCAGCTCTACGGGCAGCAGCGTGATGACGCTGAAAGCCACAGCGCCTGACGAAGCCAGCACGCCCGCCAGGTTGCACATCCCCGACCACACGACCGCGATGTTGGGATCGAGCGAGTGGGTGTAGATGACTGTCGCCACCGCGTTGGCCGTATCGTGAAAGCCGTTGACGAACTCGAATCCCAGCGCAATGAGCAGCGCCACGCCCAGCAGAACGTAGGGCCAGACGCTGACCACGACCACGTTGCTCAGATCCTGCGCGATGTGGACGCCGATATAGCCCAGGCCACCGAGAAGCGCGACCAGAACCACTGCGCCGCTCACCCAGGCTGAGGTTGGCTTCATTTTTCGATCAAGGAACCCCTGATGGGGCAGATGTTCCACTGTTGTCGCCAGATCGGCCATTGCGAACTCCATCAATTGAAATAGGGATTTCGTCCGGAGCGCTGGAGGCGGCAAGCCCCGAACCTCTCACGGATATCCAATTTGTATGAAAGAGGTGTCAACGCTCCATGAACGAAGCGTCAACAGGCGTTGAATATCTATGGGCGCTCGCCGCGGTCAGAGCGCGTGAGAGCTGCGAAACAGCGCCGGCGAGCCAAGCCGCGCTCCTGCGACCGCGATGGGAACCTTTTAGATCAGTGCGTGGAACAAGCAATAGAGGAGGCCGGAAAGCAGCGCCGCTGCCGGCAGCGTAAACACCCACCCCGCCGCGATATTACGCACCGTCGAGAGGCGGAGGCCGCTCCCGTTGGCGGCCATGGTTCCGGCCACGCCAGAGCTCAGGATGTGCGTGGTTGAAACGGGCAATCCCCACAAGTTGGCGGCAAAGATTGTCGCCATCGCCACCAGTTCCGCGCTGGCTCCTTGCGCATAGCTCAGGTGCTGCTTGCCGATCCTCTCGCCCACCGTCACCACAATCCTCTTCCAGCCCACCATCGTTCCCAGTCCAAGCGCCAGCGCCACGGCCACCTTCACCCAGTTGGGGATGTACTTTGTGCTCTTGTCCAGCTTGCTCTCATAGGCCGCCAAGGCGGCGCTTTCCTGGGCAGTGAAGGCCGGTTTGTGGGTTTGTTCCATCAGCTTCAACGCCGCGTCGGTCAAGTACATGTCGTTCCGGACATTGGTCTGATCCTTCGCCGGAACGGACTGGAAAGTCTTATATCCCGCTACTTCGCGGTTCAGCTCATTCACCAGCTGGCTCAGCGCGACCAGTGTGTCGGGCTGCAGCTCCTTGGTCTGGATGTACTTCATCACCTCGCTGCGGGCGTCCGGATCGAGAACCGTCCCCGCGCTCACATGCTGGTCGAGGATGTGGCCGGCTTGTTCTGAAGCGGCGACGAAGCTCTGCACCTCCATCGGGCTCGCCGCGTGATTCAGCGCGTAGGCGCCCGGTATCGCGCCGATCAAAATCAGCATGATCAGCCCCATGCCCTTTTGCCCGTCGTTGGAGCCGTGCGAGAAACTGACTCCCGAGCAGGTAAGTAGCAGCAATGCGCGGACCGGCCAAGGCGGCGGCTGATTCTTCCTGGGTTCTTCGTAAAGCGAGCGGATTTTGATGAGCCGCTTTGCCGCAAAAAGAAGAATCGCGGCCAGCGCGAAGCCCAGGAGTGGCGATACCAGCAGGACTTTGAGGACTTTGATGGCCTGCACCCAGTCCACGCTCGACGTAGCCATATGCGGGCTCAGCAATTGGTTGGCCAGCCCCACGCCCAGGATCGATCCCACCATGGTGTGCGAGCTCGAAGCCGGCAGGCCAAACCACCACGTGCCCAGGTTCCACAAAATCGCAGCAATCAGCAGCGCGAAAACCATGGCGAAGCCGGTTCCCGAGCTCACCTTCAGAATCAGCTCCACGGGCAAAAGCGTAATGATGGCAAAGGCGACCGTTCCAGAAGAAGCCAGCACGCCGGCCAGATTGCAAAGCCCCGACCACACAACCGCAACGTTGGGCGGCAGCGAGTTGGTGTAAATCACCGTCGCCACTGCATTGGCCGTATCGTGAAAGCCGTTCACAAACTCGAATCCGAGTGCGATGAGCAGCGCCAAGCCCAGCATCACGTATGGCCAGATGCTGGTCACCGTTACACGATTCAGGTCCCTGGCCAGGTGAACTCCGATGTAGGCGAGGCCACTTGTCAATGCCAGCAGGAAGATCCACGTGCCCACCTGGGTCGAAGTGCTCTTGCGCCTGCTCTCAGAAAGACTGGGAGAAGCTGGAATGACATGAACCGCCGTCGCGAGATCGGCCATTAGAATTCACCATGGCGTCCGGAGGAATTCCGGTTCCGCCTGGGCCTCCCGGTGGGAAACGCACCAATGGTGCAACTTTTCAATGGAAATGGTGAAGGTTTTGGGTGGGAATAAGACGAGCGGGGCAAGATGGCGTGCATAGAACCTCAACAACCGCAGTCTTTCGCAGTTGTTTACCCGGCAGTGAGGAAGTAGGAACCGGGCTACATTCAAGTCTATACCTTGCGCTTGCCGGGGATGTGGATGAACCCGGCCAGAACCCTTTGGCGGGATACTCCAGAGAGCGAAGGAGCGATGCTGATATCTCTTTCAAATTAAATGGTTTATTTTTG
>JASHYS010000353.1 GCA_030042915.1 Acidobacteriaceae bacterium | reverse complement strand
GCCGAAGAGTTCCTCCGCGCATTTACTCAAGTCGACGCCATCGTCACGCCCACCTCGCCCGTTCCGGCTTTCAAACTGGGCGAAAAGACCGCCGATCCGCTGGCCATGTATCTGGCCGACATCTACACGGTGACCGCCAGCCTCGCCGGGATCTGCGGCGTCACGGTGCCCTGCGGCGTGACCAAAGCAGGCCTGCCCGTAGGAATGCAGGTGCTTGCCGGCCACCTGCGCGAGAGCACAGCCTTTCGAGTGGCGCGGGCGGTTGAAGCTGCAGAAATCTGATTTTGCGCTAGAATGATCGGCAAGAATCTTTTCAGTTGCTGTTGTTGTCGCTGCGCAAGCGGCGTTGTCCCACGAGCGTGTTTCCAGGAATCCGGATTCGCGAAGCCTCAGACGAAAGTGCGAGCGCGAAACGGATTCGCGATCCATCAGGAGAAACACTCGTCATGCACGCTCGGCGGAAGTTTGTTTTTATCGCATTCCTTTTCGCAATCCTCCCGGCCTTTACTTCAAAAGCTTCGGCCGAACCGCGCAAGCACACCGTAGTCCTGGGCGCGGCTCGCAAGGTGCCCTATTCCAGGGCCGGCGACCCGGCCGGCGCTGCTGCGAGCGAGGACACGCTCAAGATTCGTGCCCTCCTGGTCGACGGCGTCCTCAAGGAGTGGACCACAGGCGACGCACACGATGTGACCGACCGTAGCTTTGTGGTGCGCCGCGTCATTCGCCTCAACGATGCCTTGCCAACCGACACGCCAGACCAAAAGTCTCCCTCGACGGGAAGTCGCTGGGTGTGGCAGCGCGGGCCATGGCTGCTGGTCGATCGCGTCACCGGCCATGTCACGGCTCTCCACCTGCCCGACTACGATCCGGGCGTCAGCCAGGTGAGCTGGTTTCGCGATTACGCTGCCTATTGCGGCCTGACGCCCAGCGGTAAAAGCCTCTATGCCGTCGTGGCGCAAGTGGCTGTGCGCAAACCGGTTCTGGCCAAAAAGCTCTCGGCCTACGACGCCGAAAACCACCCCGACCCCGCCTGCGCTCCGCCCGACTGGCAGCGCCAGCCGCTTCGCATCGCCTTTCATCCTGCCGGCACCGACGCGGTCAGCTACGACCTGGCTCCCGGATCCGCCGCCCTTGTGGAAGCCGGCGCTGACGAAGAGGAAACTCCTGAAGCGACGGCTACAAAACTTCCCGCTGCGGCGGGCGCGAAAGCGCCGGATGCGGCTGCTCCCAAATAGCGGGCAGACAGTCTGAATTTGTTCCGCCGACCATTGGCGTCCTTCGCGAAAGGCAGGGGAAAGTTGTACAGTGCAAGCACGGCGCACGAACGATCGCGGCCGGACTCGGGTCATCCGGCAATTGAACAACATGGAATCGTTCGATCAACTTCTCCTGCAGGCCGAGGCCGCACACGGTCACCTTTGCGCAGGCCAGATTCTCGGCGTGCGTATGGCGCTGCTGGGCTTGAGCCGGCTGGGCTTCGTGGGCCGTCCGCAAGGGTCCGACCGCAAGCGTCTTGTCACCTACGTCGAAATCGACCGCTGTGCTACTGACGCCATCGCCCTTGTGACCGGATGCCGCCTGGGCAAGCGCGCCCTCAAGTTTCGCGACTGGGGCAAGATGGCTGCAACCTTCGTCGATCTCGCTGCCCATCGCGCCATCCGCATCGCCGCCCTGGAACAATCGCGTGACCTGGCCGACGAGCTCTATGCGCACCTGGACACCAAAACCGGCCGCCAGATGCAGGCATATCGCGATCTGCCCGATTCCCGGCTTTTTCGCGAGCAGTGGGTCTCGGTGGCCGTTGCCCCCGCCGACCTGCCCGGCCATTCCGGCGACCGCGTCGTCTGTCCGCGCTGCGGCGAGGGCATCAACTTCGGCCGCGTAGCACCACTCGACGGTGAGCTCGTGTGCCTCAGTTGCGCTCATCCCGAGTTGCGCTACTGGCAGCCTTGCGATCCGCCTCCGCAGTGAGCAAGGGAGCGAGGGAGCAAGAAAGCCGGCCCGGCGATGAGGAAAAGCCGCAGCTTCCAATCATGCCGCTCCCTGACTCCCTTGCTCCCTCGCTCCCTGCTTCTTGACACCGAACCCGCCGCACATTTCTTATCTATTCAGGCATTCTTTTGGAGTCTTGAGGAGAAGAATGGGCGTATATCGTCCTTCCCTCTTGGGATGGCCAAGAGGATTGCCGTGTCGAACAGGAAGCAGGCGGTAGTAGGGTTACGAGGTGCTTGCAGGCGGGACTCCAGTCAGTTCCCTCCCCTGCCCGGCGAAACCCTCCTTCCAGATCCCAGGCCGTTGAACCAGCGCCCCGGCAAGCGTTGTTGGCTGGCGGGGTCGCAGACCGGGGTCTCAAGAACCTTTCCCGGAGACAAATCTTTTTCCGACAAGCGCCGGCAGTCGTGGCCGGATAGGCTTGTGCCCGAAATCGGCAAATGCCGCATGCGGGAAGTAAAGGACGTAAACCAACCATGAGCGTGGCCTTAAGTTTTGCATTTTGGGCGGCTCCGGCCAACCCCGCGGCAGGCGGCGGT
>JASHYS010000352.1 GCA_030042915.1 Acidobacteriaceae bacterium | reverse complement strand
GATGTGGAATTGCAAAGTTCGACAGGCAGGTGGATACCTGCGCAACTTGAATTCGATGTACGCAAGGCCACGCTGGCGCGCCTTACCATCTCCGACCCCGGCGGAAAACAAGCCAGCGAAGTGAATTACAGTGACTGGCAGAAAGCGTCCGCGGCGGGTGCGCAGGAAAATTTGCCCTGTTTCCCCATGAGAATTTTTGTTACGCAGCCACGAGAAAACCGGAAGATCGAAATGAAATTCATGTCGGTCCAAGTGAACGTGCCCGTGCTGCCATCGCAGTTTCAGTTTGTTCCGCCGCCTGGAACCACTGTTACCCGCGTGGGAGCCGGCACAAACGCAGGCGCAGGCGGCGCCAAACCTTAACATGCGCCATTGTTTTAACGATTGACACTGGCTGGAAGCAGCTTTAGAATTCCCTCAGTTTTTCTTCCCGTTACCCCCCAAACGGACATGTAGGTTGTCGAGCTGATTGCGAGTCAGTGCTCTTCGCTCTGGCCTTCCCTGTTCGATTTGTCTTTGCGGTCTAGAAGGCTTTACGGCGATTCCTGAGTAGGTGTGTCCTTCGGGGCTCATTGCAAGGTCGACGGCTCCCTGCTGGTCGCGTCGACTTGGAGATTGTGGCTTCGGACGCAGCAACTCAGGAAATCGCGATAGCAGTCGTCACCAAGAATCGCGCCATCGTGCCTGCCGGCGATGCGAGCGTTTGGTCGCCTCGCATTGCGCTTTGGCCTGAGCCCGGAGTACATCATGAGTTCAACTTCGCTTTGTACGGTGCTGATTGCGGTAGCGGTTGGTGCGCCGCGTGGTTGTCTGCCGCAAAGCCAGCAGCAAGGAACTTCGAGCGCGCAGCCACGAATCTCCCAAGCGCAAACGGCGCCATCGACCTCCATGTCTGCGCGCCCGGCGACGCCTCTGAGCGTGCGAGAAGAATCCCAGCGATTTCTTCAAATGCCTCTGGACTTCGAGGCGAATCACGGGCAGGCGCCGAATGAGTTCAAGTTCGTGGCCCACGGACCCAACTATGCACTCGGTATCTCCGCAGCGGGCATGGCGCTCACAACGCATCGGCAGAAACCTGTCGCTGCGCCTGCGCAGAATCCCACGCCGTGGGAAACGGCAGACGCGAGCGATCTGGAACTGCTGCTGGCGGGCGCCGACAGCAAGTCGGAGATCAGCGGGCTCGATGCGCAGCCCGGCCGCAGCAATTACTTCATCGGCAACGATCCGGCGAAGTGGCACACTAATGTGCCGCATTTCAGCCGCGTGCGCGTTGCGGCAGTGTACCCCGGCATCGATCTGGTGTTCTACGGCAACCGGCAGCAGTTGGAATACGATTTTGCGGTTGCGCCGGGCGCGGATCCGGATCGCATCCGTCTCGAGGCGCGCGGAGCGCAGTCGGTGCGCATCGACGGCGACGGCAACGCTCTGTTGCACACAGAGGCTGGCGATGTGGAACTGAAGCGGCCCGAGGCGTACCAGGAAGTTGCGGGAGTTCGCCAGGCGGTGAAGAGCGCGTATCGGCTTATCAAGGGACACGAGCTTGCATTCGAAGTGGGAGCGTATGACCGCAGCCGGGCGCTGACGATCGATCCGGTGCTCGAATACGGGGTGTCTCTCGGGGGCTCGAACACGAATTGGGGCGTTGGGGTCGCCGTGGACGCAAGCGGCAATGCCTATGTGACAGGCGCAACGTGCGCGAATGACTTTCCCGTTACTGCCGGCAATTTTCAGCAACCTCCGCCGATGACGGGGACAACCGTCTATGTCTTCTGCAACGCGACCTTTGTGACCAAGATTGACCCAACCGGGTCAACATTGCTCTATTCGGATTTCATTTCAGGCACCAACGGTACGGGTGGAGCGTTCAAGGTGGCGATTGACGGCTCAGGCGATGCTTATTTGGGGGGCATTACGACTGCTTCCGATTTTCCTGCAGTCTCGAATATCGGTGTCTCGGGTCCCGTCAGTTGCGGGCTGGCATCGAAGGGAATGCTCTGTCCCGTCGGATATGTTTTGAAGCTGAACCCGGATGGCTCGCAAATCCTGTTCTCGAGTCTGCTCGGCGGGAGCCAGACCGCGGGGGTAGATCAGATTAAGCTGAACCCCGTCAGCGGTGACCTAGTGGTTTTGGGTGGAACCAATTCCAGTAATTTTGTTCCCGCAATGACCACGCTGGAGACAAGCTTTGGTGCGGGATCGTGCAGCGAAAGCGGCAGCCCGTGCTACAACGCATTTCTTGTCGCACTGGACCCCTCAACCGGTGCATTGCGTTATGGGACATACATCGGAGGAACGCAAAACGACTTGGCCTCAGGCCTGGCCTTTGACAGCAGTGGCAACATCATCGTGGCGGGCAGCACGCAGCCTCCGCTTTCGAGTGCACTGGGGACAGTCACGCAAACTTACGCTCCCGCGGGAGGGGCCACGGCCGCCGGTGCAGCATTGTTCGTGGCCAAGCTCAATCTATCGGGGACTACGCTCACGCCGGGTTATTTGACGATTATTGAGGGCGACGCCGATACGGGCCCGGCTGAAATCGCGGTCGACTCCTCGAATAATGTCTATTTCACGGGAGCCACTTCGGCACAGCATCTTCCGGTAACCACGGGCGCATATCAGACGACGAATGAAACGACAGATGTGAACAATTGCTATTGGGGAACGCCGTTGACACTCTTTCTGCCGGCGGCGTGCGGAACAGCAATTGTGGGAGGAGTGAATTCTACCGGCGCGCTTTCGTTTTTGACCTACCTGGGCGGCAGCGCCCAGGACATAGGCGAGGCAATCGGGATTGATTCCAACAACAATCTGTGGATTGGCGGAGTCACTTCGTCGAACAATTTTCCCTTTGCAGCGACCCATTACTTTTCCGGCGGCGTGGGGTACCTCACGCCATTCCTCGCGGAGATGTCGAACAATGGCCAGCAGTTGCTGGATGCGACGCCGGTCGCGGGACCAAATGGTCAAGTGAGCGACATTCAAATCGACAGCGAAAACAACGTCTACCTGGCAGGGTTTACGGCCGCGGAGGCGCCCTCCACTCCCGGAACCTATCCACCGAACCCAACAGTTTTCAACCCCGCATTTGTGCAGAAGTGGAGCGCGGGGACTCCTCCATCCATCACGGTTTCGCCTGGCGGTCTGACGTTTGAAACGATTCCCGTGGGCAGCGCCAGCACGCCCCAGACGATCACGATTCAGAACACAGGGACAACGGCGGTCCAACTTGGCATTCAGCTCAGCCAGGGATACTCGGAAACATCTGTCTCGGATTTTCTGGAGACAACGACCTGCGGAACGTCTCTGGCAGCGAGCAGTTCTTGCACGATCACGGCCACCTTTGTACCGGGACCAGTTCCGGCAACTTGCGTGCTGCCATTGTGCGACCCTACGAGCCGGGGCGCCGAGCTAGTGATCTCCAATAACGCAATCCAGGGCGAGCAGCAGATCGATCTGACGGGCACGGCGGGCATCGGCCCTTCGCTCGATGTGTCGCCGAATCCGATCGTATTTCCGACGCAGGCGGCGGGCACATCGGGCACGCAGCTGGTTCCCCTAGTGGCAAACGCCGGCGATTCCGAATTGCTGCTCAGCACCATTTCTCTCACCGGCCCGAACGCTTCCGATTTCCAACTGGCCTTCACAGGTATCGGCGGCCCCAGCTGCTTTGCTGGCTTGTCGCCGGGAACCCTTTGCGACATGGGCATCACATTCAGCCCTGCGGCCTCGGCCACAGGCACGCGCACCGCCACACTGGTCTTCACCGACAACGCCGCAGACAACCCCCAGACGGTCAGCGTAACGGGCACGGTGTCCGGGGCCTATGCGCTGAATCTGTCGCCGCTCACTCTGACGCCGACGGAGCCCGTAGCAATTGGCACAAGCACCTACACCTATCTCGAATTGCAGAACCCATCGGCAAACGGTGTTCAAATCACAAGTCTCACGGTCGCCGGGGCGAACGAGGCGGACTTCACCGCCGTTCCGGCGAGCTGCCTGGTGAACGGCAGCCCAACATTGCCCATTACCGTGCCGTCGGGATCGACGTGCGACGTTTCAGTGACTTTCGACCCGCAACCGGGGGACAGCGGCACGCGCACAGCGACACTCACCGTGGGAACGTCGCCGTCTATCAGCGGATTGCCGACCATCACCTTAACCGGCGACGCGGTTACCAATTCCCAACCGGGCATGTCCTTCTTTGAGATCCCCAATCCATTGAATTTTGGCGGCTTGCAGGTGGGTGAGACGTCGAACAACGAGAGCGTGCTGTTTACGATCTACAACAACATTCCCATTCCATGCGCCGGAGGCGCCGCTTCGTGCGGAGCGCCGCTCGTCATCAGCTCGATCACGCCGGGGCTGAGCGACTACCAGATAGCGGCGTCGCAAAACGAGACAAGCTGCGTCGCATATCCAGCTACCATTCCCGCCGGAAGCGAGTGCGATTACGCAGTCATCTTTACTCCATCGCAGGCGGGACTGCGCAATACCACTCTGACGATTGTGAGCAACGATCCGCAAGGTACGGTGCAGCTCCCGGTATATGGCAGCGGATTGTCGGTGCCCCTGGGCGAGTTTCTTGAGACGGCGCTGAACTTTGGCAACTCCGCGATCGGTGTGGCCAGCCCACCCATGACGGCCACGCTTGAGAATACGGGCCAAAGCCCGCTGACAGTTTCAACGGTGGCCGCGAGCACGAATTTCAATGTCTCGGCGAGCACCTGCATCGGAACCATTCAGCCGCAGGCCACGTGCACGATTTCGGTCACGTTTGACCCGCCGGCAGCAGAATTCTATACAGCAACGTTGACCATTACAGACAATGACCCGATAGGTACACAGCAAGTGGTGAACCTGACCGGCACCGGAGCCACCGGGCCGCAACTGCGTGTCACACCGCAAACGTTGACTTTCGGCAATCAGACTTTAGACAGCACCAGCCCGGCGCAGACCGTCACCTTTACCAGCACAGGCGATTCGGCAGTGACCTTCCCGGCCGACCCGATGGTTACCACGCAGGACTTTCTAGAGAGCACAACTTGCTCGGGGAGCCTTGCGGTGGGCGAAAGCTGCACGGCAAGCGTGCAATTCAACCCGACGATTGCGGCGTTGGCGGGTTTCTTCGAGTATGGCTCGATGTATGTGACGGACAATGCGACGGGAAGCCCGCAGCCGATTTATATGCAAGGCACGGGCGAAACAGGGACCAGGGTATCGACCACGGCACTAGCTTCTTCGCTGAATCCGGCGACCAGCGGGCAATCGGTCACTTTCACGGCCACTGTTACCGGCCCATCGGGCGCACCGGTGCCCACAGGCCAGGTGAGTTTTCTTGACGGGAATACGTTGCTAGGGAACGCCGCTCTGAATGGATCGGGTGTGGCGACGTTGAGCACTTCGACGCTGAGCGTGGGATCGCAATCGATTACGGCCTTGTATGGCGGCGACGAGAACTTCGCCAATTCGACCTCGACGGCATTAACGCAAGTGGTGAATTCTAATTCGGGGGCGGCGGCGACGACCACCATGGTAGTGTCCTCACTGAATCCCTCCGCGTCCGGACAATCTGTTACCTTCACGGCCACGGTTTCCGGCCCAAGCGGAAACACAACCACTCCCACGGGCACGGTGACCTTCATGGACGGCTCGACGATCCTGGGCACAGGGTCGTTGAATGGCAGCGCTCAGGCCACCTATACTACCTCGTCACTCGGCACCGGCTCGCACTCGATCACCGCTGTCTATGGCGGCAACTCGACTTTCAACGGCTCTACGTCGGCGGTTCTGATGCAGGTGGTGAACGCGCCCGCGCTGCTGCCCACGAGCACTGTCGTTGTGTCGTCGCTGAATCCGTCGGCCGCAGGCGAGGCAGTCACCTTTACGGCTACAGTTGGGGGCCCGACAGGAAACACGACGGCGCCCACGGGCAACGTGACCTTCATGGATGGCTCGACGACCCTGGGCACGGAATCTTTGAACGGCAGCGCCCAGACGACGTACAGCACCTCGTCGCTGAGCGCCGGCTCGCACTCGATCACCGCCGTCTACGGCGGGAACTCGACATTCAGCGGCTCCACGTCGGCAGCTCTGACGCAGGTGGTGAACGCGCCTGCGCTGCTTACCTCGACGACAACGGTTACATCGTCGTTGAACCCCTCCGGCCAGGGACAGTCAGTCACCTTTACGGCCACGGTTGCGGGCCCGAGTGGAAATACGACGGTGCCCACCGGCACGGTCACGTTCATGGATGGCGCGACGACCCTGGGCCCGGGATCGCTGAATGGCAGCGCGCAGGCCACCTACAGCACCTCGTCGCTGGGCACCGGCTCGAACTCCATCACCGCAGTCTACGGCGGCGACTCGAACTTCGCCGGCTCGACATCGACCGTGCTGACGCAGATGGTGGATGCGGCAAGCTTCACTGTCAGCTTCAACCCCACCTCGGCCACCATCAATCCCGGACAGACCGCTACCACGACCATTACGGTGACGTCGCAATATGGCTTCGACCAGCAGGTCAGCTTTGCCTGCTCGGGACTGCCGGCAGCAAGCGAGTGTAATTTTTCACCGTCCACGGCTACGCCCAACGGGACCACGCCCGCCACGGTCACGCTTACGATCGACACCGATGTGGCCATGGCTTCGCCGGCTGCGCCCAATCTTTTTGAGCGCCGCGGGCCGATGGGGAAGGCGGGCCTGCTGGCCCTGGTTCTGCTCGGGCTGGGCGGATTGTTCCGGTCGCGGCGCAGATGGATGCGCCTGTTCTTTGCCGTGGCCCTCGTGACTGCGTTGGGATCCTGTGGAGGCGGAAGCGGCGGAGGCGGCGGCGGTGGCGGGAACGTCACCCCGCAGGGCATGTCCATGGTCACCGTAACCGTAAGCGGCGGAAATGTGACCCAGAACGGGAGCTTTACGTTGACTGTTGAATAGACTGCGGCGCCTGGACAGCCACTGAGGACGAAGGGTCCGCGCCCTTTTGTGAACGGTAACCAGTGCGAGCGAACAGCGAGCGGCTGCTCCATGCAATGGTGGCGGAGGACGGGATCGAACCGTCGACCTTGGGGTTATGAATCCCACGCTCTAACCATCTGAGCTACTCCGCCTGAGGAGGGGTGGCCGCAGCCCGACTCGCCTGCGCGGCGCACCAGATTTGATGATACGGGCGCTGTGAAAACAGGTCAAACGCCTTGCGCGCGTGCCTGTCTGGTGACGCCTGAATGGTTTTCTCTCCCCCGGATAGCGCGCACGAAGTCCTCGCCGCTTTAGATCGATCGCGGTTGCGGCGAGCGCCCATGTACACTCGACTGCATGAGCCCCCAGCGCATTGCGGCTGTCATTCCTGCGCGGCTTGAGTCTACGCGCATGACGCGCAAGGTGCTGCGCCCCATTGCGGGCCGGCTCATGGTGGAGTGGGTGTGGCGCGCCGCGCAATCCAGCGGCCTCATGGATCCCGTGGTCGTTGCCACCGACGCGGATGAAGTGGCCGAGGCTTGCCGAGCGCGCTCCATCCCCGTCATCCTCACCTCGCCTGACTGCCCCAGCGGCAGCGATCGCGTGAGAGAAGTGGCTGGCCAGATCGACGCCGATATCTACGTCAACATCCAGGGCGACGAGCCCACCATCACGGCCGAGTTTTTCCCGCGCTTGCTCGGACTGTTCGACCGGCCCGAAGTGCAGGTGGCCACGCTGGCGGTGCGCTGCCCACCGGAAGAGATCACCAATCCCAACGCCGTCAAGGTGGTGACCGCTCTCGACGGGCGCGCTCTCTATTTCTCGCGGGCGACGATTCCCTTCGACCGCGACGGCCCTGGATTCGCGGGTTATCGCAAACACCTGGGAGTTTACGCCTACCGAAAGGCCGCGCTGGAGCAGTTCGCCGAGCTTCCGCCGGGCTGGCTGGAGCGAGTGGA
>JASHYS010000351.1 GCA_030042915.1 Acidobacteriaceae bacterium | reverse complement strand
CGCTGGTTTGACCAGCACAGCAAAGCTCTCGGCGACGACTTCCGCGACGCCGTCTTCGCCAACCAGCCCGACATCTACAACCAGGGAGTCCTCAACCAGTTCGCGCAAAAGTTCGCGCAGGATCATGGCATCGCCATGCCTTTCTCCGTCGATCCCCAGGGCAAGCTCGACGCCGCGGTCACCGCCGACACCGAGCTCGGCAAGCGCACCGGCGTCGACTCCACGCCCACCACGTCGTTAGTTCCGGCCCGCACGGCAACACGTACAAGCAGATCATCGATCCCGACCGCGACCTGTATTCCACCATCGATGCGGCCCAGGCTGCGGCCGCCGGGCGCTAGCGCGTGGGCGCCATTGGAGCATCGGCTCGCCCGGCCCCCAGTCCGCTTCGTGCCATCCTGTGGGGCGGGCTGCTCTGCGGCGCGCTCGACATCACCGCGGCGTTCATCATTTATGGCGCCATGGGCCTGCGCCCCATGCCGCTCCTCCAGGGAATCGCCTCCGGCCTCCTCGGCCGCAGCGCTTTCTCCGGCGGCCTCCCCGTCGCCCTTCTCGGTTTCCTCCTGGAATTCGTCATCTCCACCGGCGCGGCCGCAGTCTACGTCTTTGCCGGCCGCTTCTTCGTCTTCCTCGTCCGCCGCCCCGCCATCGCCGGACCGCTCTACGGCGTCGCCGTTTACTGGTTCATGCAACTCGTCGTCCTGCCGCTCTCACGCTACGCCCACCACCGCTTCTCGCTCGAAATCACTCTGATCGGCATCGCCATTCACATGGTCTGCGTCGGCCCGCCCATCGCCTTCGCCGCACGCCGCTTTGCCGCGACTGCCTGACGCGGCCGCGAGCGCCTGGTCACCGGCCGTCCGTGATCGCCCTGCACGTGATATCTTCGGCAACCCTCCGAATCCTGGCGTATACTGTGCCCGTTCTGCGACCGACAAAGCCGCGTCCCCGCAGTCGCACCAGGAGGTTCCATGAAGATTCTTCTGAAGCTGGGTTCCGCGCTCGCATGTCTTCTCTTCGCCGCGACAGCCGGCGCACAGGATTTGCTCCTCACAGCCAAATGGACTGCGCAAAACCCACCCTGGATCTCCTCCGTCGATACCCACGTCGACTTGAACTCCGAGGTCCTCTCCGCCTGGCGATCGATATCAGCCAGCAACGGCGCTATGTGTCAGGCCATCTGGAACAATCTCGGCCCCGGCATCTCCGGCGCGGGCAACTGCATTCGCAACCTTTACAACACCGGCAACACCTGTAGCTTCGACCAGAATCCGAAGATCTCTGTCGATAGCCGCAACAACACCGCAACCATCACATTGCGCACCAGCAACAACCGCCTCAATTTCACGACTTCTGTGCAGGGTCCCTGCAACGTCATCAACACGGGCGACCCCAACTTCACGGCCGATGTCGATGTCAACGCCACCGCGGTCCTCAGCTACAACGGCTCCGAGCTCCACGTCAATTCAGCTACCGCCGACATCACCCACATCTCCCTCAGCGGCAACAACACGCAGGCCCAGGCCATCATCGGCATGGGCAACGTCCTGGGCTCCATCACCCCGGTGCTCAACCGGCTCGTCGGCCGCCCTTTCGACTTCTCCGGCCCGCTCAACCCATCCGTCATCAAGGTCAACGTGCTTCTTGCCGTCGCTAGAAGCCAGCTCACGCTGCCCGACGCTGTCTTCTCGCTGGGTTCCGATAACAATGGCGTACTCTTCGAGGCCACCGGGGACAAGTGTCTGCCCGGACAAACCGCCGGCAAACTTCCCGGCGCAGACGAGCAGGTTTGCTTGACGAACGCCGATTGGCTGAAAGTCAATGCTGTTGTAAAAGGCTGCGCGGCGCCGGGCAAGGTCGAGCTCAAGTGTCCCGCTGCTTCTGAACGCGGGCCAAAGCCACCGGATGGATGGTTTGGCAACGGAAGTTGCGTTACCTGCGCGTGCGCAAGCCCTCGTCATTGGAACGCCAGTATCAATGCGTGCGAGTTAAGACTTAACGTCCAGTAGGATCTGCCGCACTGAGAGTCCGCATCAAAAATACGCTCTCACCCTGAGCCAAGCTAGGCCCGATCCTGTCGAATGGGCTTTCAGGCCCGGGTCTGCTTTTTATGGCTTTCTAATTCCTGTTCCCTAATTCCTATTCCCCGGATTCAGGGCAGCCGATCTGACCTGAATCCGCATTGTTCCCTAATCCCTCTTCCCTGGCTTCGCGCCCCAAAACACAAACGGCGTCCGCCGCGGCGAACGCCGTTCGTTTTTCCCGAGTCCCTACGTCCCTGAACCGGATCCAGGGCAGCTATCGCGATTCCTGAGTTGCTGTGTCCGAAGCCACAAGCTCCAGGTCGACGCGACCAGCCCGGGTCCCCACGAACGGGTCCTTGTTCGTGGGGTGGAAGCAGGGAGCCGTCGACCTTGCAATGGGCCCCAAAGGATAAACCTACTCAGGAATCGCCCTAGCTGCCCTGAATCCGCACCAGCTCCTGCCCTCCTGGCGCCACCATCCGCGTCTGCGGCGCGCGCCAGTGGTCAATATAGCTGGTGCGGTGCACGCACCCAATGGTGCAATGCGGCGCGCAGCTCTTGGCGGTCACAAACTCGCGCTTCACGTCCTGGCGCGTGTACTCGGCCACCGGCACGGCCGGAAACCCCCGCTGCTGGCTGCAATAGTGCACCAGCCCGTCCTCGCACACATACAAATAGCGCGACCCCGCGCGGCAGCGCCAGTCGTTCGGCCGCCCCTCGGCAATCGCTTCCTGGAACTTGTCGAACTGCGCGTAATTCGTCTTCCTTCGCCGCGTCATGGCGCGGTACACCTGCGCCTCTTCTTCGAGCAGCGGCTTCAGTTGCCCGTCCCCGTCGTGGATGATCCCAATGGTCGACTCAAATCCCAGCTCCAGCGCACGCCGTCCGATCACCAGCGCGTCGTTGGGATTGCGAATGCCTCCGCCCACCACCGAGTTGATGTTCACGTGGAACTCGGCAAATGCGGCCAGCATTTCCAGCCGCTTGTCGAGAGTCTTAAGCGACTTCTTCGACACCTCGTCCGGCTCCAGGTTGTCGATCGAAATCTGCAGGTGGTCGAGGCCGGCCGCATTCAGCCTTTCAATTCTCTCCTCATTCAGCAGGAACCCGTTGGTGATCATGCCCGCAATCGCGCCCGTCTTGCGGATCCGCCTGATAATGTCGTCCAGTTGCGGGTGCGTCAGCGGCTCGCCGCCCGAGATCCCGATCATCGCCGTCCCCAGCGTGCCCAGCGCGTCGATGCGCCGGTACATCTCCTCGAGCGGCACCGGCTCGCTCACCTTGTCGTACTCGTTGCAATACGCACAGCTCAGGTTGCAAAAGCGCGTGGGGATGATCTGTACCAGCACGGGATGCGACGTGTCGGCCAGCGCCCGCACCACCATCGCGTACTCGCGCACCTTCCTCCGGACGGCTATCCACCGCCCTCTCAGCGTCGACCTCCGCGCTTGGGCCATACCTTTATTTGAACACAAGATAGGGCAAGTCGACGAAGCGGCCGGCCCGCTCCTC
This sequence comes from Acidobacteriaceae bacterium, assembly GCA_030042915.1. Next base: position 1,958 of record JASHYS010000351.1, on the reverse strand, counting down.
GGGAAGCAAACTTACCAAGAAATGGGGTGCCCCGGGTCTCGATTCTGAAACCCGGGAAAGCACGAACTTCAATCCCGCGTCCCCGTCTTTCTCAGCTTCCGCTCCGCCTCCATCAGGTTGGTCAGAATATCGTTGATGCGTGTCAGGTGGCCCTCGCCCTTCGAACGGAGCCACGCCAGCACCTGCGGATCGAGACGCACGCTCACGGCCACCTTGCGCCGCGGGCCGCGCAGCCGCACCATGCCATCGAGCTGCTCGCGCGTCAGCCGCGGAATATCGGAGTAATCGATATCGGAATCGTCTCCCGCGGCCTGCTTCGCGGCTCCGAGCCGTAAAACCTCTTTCTCGGCCTCAGTCCACTTCCTGTTCCTGATATCTTCTGACGTCATTCTTACCAGCCCGCCGTGCCGAGATGATGCGGATAATCTCTTCGCCATGCTCAACCTCCCTGTAGGTGTGTGCAACCAGGACGATCAACGATGTGCCGGCCTCGATGAAGACCTTGCCTAACGCGATCCATCGCTGCTCGCCCCCCTCGTCCACTCGATCCAGCGTGAAAAGGCAATTCTCATCTGCGAACACTAGCGCTGCGAGCTCGAAGCTGATGCCGTGCTTGCGCTGGTTCTCGCGGTTCTTGCGCTCGTCCCACTCGTACCGCATCTGTATATACATATTGTATGATGGTTTCCGCGGCAGTCAAGTCAGGCCCTCAGTCCCTCAGTCCCTTAGTCCCTCAGCCCCTTGCTCCCCGCCGCCGTCAATTGCCCGCAAATCCTCCGCTGGCCGCGGACATCGCGCTAATTAGTTGATCCCAAACGATTCCCCGGCTCCAAAATTTTTTTCCCAGCTTTGCAGATAATTTCCGCCCTTCGGCGCATACTCAAAATCGAAAGCAAGAACAGGCTTTCCACGCGGCGGACTTTGGTCCGCCGTGTTCGTTTCTTGGGGCAAAAATAGGGGTGCCGAACGGCACCGTTACAGGCAAATGAGCCTTCAGGCGCGGGCACGACGGCAGAGGTTGACGCTAAGCACCCTGAATGCACGACTTTGGATGCAATTGCCCCCGGAAAGCGCCATAACCGGGCTCGAAGCCCTTTGCCGGCAAGGTTTTGCTGGCGGCGGGCAGAAAACAGGGATTTTGCGGCGATCTCGGGCCAAAACGAGCCTCTCACAAGTACCCTGCGCCCAAAACATGGAGGCACCCCGGGGGGGGTGGGGAGTACCAAATGGTTAACGAATGTCGCTTCATCAAGACCAACGGACTCAAATGCGGCTCGCCCGCGCTGCGCGGATCGCAATTCTGCTACTTCCACGGCCGCAGACGCATCTACCTGTCGCCTCGGCCCCGCCGCCAGCCCAGGGAGGAACCCATCAACCTTCCCGTGCTCCGCGACCCTTCTGACATGCTGGCCACCATCAATGAGCTTCTCGATGGGCTCGCGTCCAATCGCATCAGTCCCAAGCGCGCCGGAAGCATCCTCTACGCGCTCCAACTGGCTCGCCAGAACTTCGAGAGCCCAGCTGTCGGCCAGAGGCCTGACCTGAACAAGCTGATTCGCGAGATCGCTCACGCACCGGAAAGGAGCTGAGAATAGATGGTTCACAGCGCGAACCTGAGGCACGGTTTCTTGCTCCCTGCCGGGGTCCCCCGGCGAGCGATCTCTGCTCGCTGGGGCGGCTTGCTCCCCCTCTTCTATACTTTTGCCATCGACACGTGAGGTTCAACCCATGAGAAAACTTTCCCTCCTGCTGTTTCTCACCCTTCCGCTGGCCGCGCTTGCGCAAAACCCCAAGCCGCCCACCACGCTCCGCGGAGTTCTGCTCGAGCAGCTGCGTACCACACACGACCAGGAGGATTGGTATGTCCCCGCCAGCATCGCGGTGGATGGCCTCACGGCCGACCAGGCCAAATGGAGCCCCGGCCCCGGCAACCATTCCGTGGGCCAGCTTGCCTATCA
>JASHYS010000350.1 GCA_030042915.1 Acidobacteriaceae bacterium | reverse complement strand
GAGGGCCCGGCAACTACCTGTTCGCCGTGATCCCCGGCGACGCCGAACTCGACTTCAAAAAGCTGGCGCGCGCATCGGAGTTGCGCAAAGCGGAAATGGTTTCGCTCAAAGAAGTTGAACCACTCACGGGTTACATCCGTGGCGGCGTTACCATCTTCGGCGCCAAAAAGGCCTTTCCCGTCTTCGTGGACGAAACCGCCATCCTGTTCGACAAGATCAGCGTCTCGGCCGGCACGCGCGGCACGCAATTGATCCTGGCACCCCATGACTATCTACGCGCCGCTGCTGCGCTTGGCGTGCCGGTTGAGAGCGCTGACCTCACTAAAGCCGCCGTGAAGCTCGGCGCCGCGGAGGGCCAATGACGCGCGCCCTCTTCACCCATCTCGCCAAGGATCTCCGCATCGAGTGGCGCTCAAAGGAAGCCGTCAACTCCATGTTGTTTTTCGCGCTCCTGGTGGTCGTGCTGTTCTCGCTGGCGTTCGATCCGCGTGGCGCCTTTGCCCGCGACATTGCCGGCGGCGTGCTGTGCGTGGCCACCATGTTCGCCTCGGTGAGCGCTCTCAACCAGGCGTGGGCCCGCGAAATCCGGCATCAGGTGCTCGACGCGCAACGCATGGCTCCCACCCCCGGCGCCGACATGTTTCTGGCCAAGGTGCTCGCCAATTTCCTCTTCGTCACCATTGTGCAGGTCATCCTGGCCCCTGTTTTCGTGGTGATGTACAACCTCAACATCCTGGGAGACGCCTGGAAGCTCATGCTGGTTCTGCCCCTCGGCACCTGGGCTCTGGTGGCGAACGGCACCTTCTTTGCCGCGCTTTCAATCCGCAGCCGCAACCGCGAGCTTCTTCTGCCGCTCATCCTTTTCCCTATCTTCATCCCCGCGCTGCTGGCCATGGTCCAGGCCACTACATCCATCCTCACTGGCGAAAGCGATCCATCGCTGTGGATCAAGCTCCTGTTCGGCTACGACATCATCTTCACCACGGTCAGCCTGCTCCTCTTCGAAGTGGTTCTTCACGCGGAATAGCCACGTTTGGAACGGCCCAAGTTGAAGCGTGATAACACTTTTTGGGGAAGATACCCGGCGTCGAACGGGCGATAGATTGCATGTCGAACTTTATTTCGGCTGGCGCCGGCACTTTGTTTGTGCTCAAATGGTTCTCTACCTTTATTCCCTGCCGGCAGCGTTGAGGTCCTCAGCGCGTGCGCCGCCGGCGAAGAAGTACGGAGCCGCAGCACGGGGAAAGGCTTAGCAAGCATGGGCCCAAAGGTGCTGAACGCGAAGCTTTCGGTCCCGGACGACCGGGCTACGCAGGTGGTTGCGCTGCTGGAAAGCTTGCGCGATCCGATCTTCTCAGTGGATCGGAATCTTGCTCTGGTGGCTTACAACCGCGCGTTTGCCGACAGCGTTCTAAAATTCCGGGGAAAAGCCATCGCTCCCGGCATGACGGCGCTCGATGTGGTTCCGCGCCGGCGCGCCACGCTGTGGAATGCTCTGCTCTCGCGCGCTCTCAATGAAGGTTCGTACCAGTACGAGCTGGAACTGCCCGAAGGTCTGTGGCTGGAACTTTCGCTGAACCAGATCGAGGCCAATGGCTCCATCGTGGGAGTTTCGGTTTTCGGCCGGGACGTCACCGAACGGAAGCGGGCGGAGGCGTCGCTGCGCGAAGCCGAAGAGGCCCTGCGCGAAAGTGAGGCCCTGTTCCGCAGCTACTTCCAGCTGCCGCTGGTGGGATTCAGCATCGTGCATCCGGGCAAGACCGGGATCATCGCCAATGAACGGTTGTGCGAGATCCTCGGATATTCGGCCGAAGAGCTGAGCGGTTTGTCGTGGACTGACATCACGCACCCCGATGACCTGGAAAAGAGCCTGCTGGAATTTGATCGCCTGCTCGCGGGCGAGATTCAGAGCTTCTCGTTGGAGAAGAGATACGTTCGCAAAGATGGGGCTGCCATCTGGGCCGTTGTCGCGGTGCGCTGCGTGCGCAACCCGGATGGGACGGTCAAGCAGGTTTGCGGATACGTGCAGGATATTTCGGAGCGCAAGGCCGCCGAACAGGCAATCCTGAAAGCGGAGCGGGAGTATCGCGAAATCTTCGAACGCGCACCGGAGGGAATCTTCAAAACCTCGCGCGAAGGCAAATCGCTTTCGCTTAATCCGGCCGGCGCTCATATGCTGGGCTACTCGTCGAGCGAAGATGCAGTGAGCGCGGTGACCGATTCTGGCAATCAGACGTGGATGCGTGCTGAGGACCGCGAGCGATATGTTGCCGAGCTGGAGGAGCATGGCGAAGTTCACGACCGGCTGTGCCAGTTCAAGACCAAAGACGGCCGGCCGGTGTGGGTTTCGATGACCGCGCGACGCGTGGCTGGCGAAGACGGCAAAACGCTGTTTTATCAGGGCTATTTTGTCAATGTCTCCGACAGAAAGCGGCTCGAAGCCGAGCTCAGCGAGCATCTGCGCGAAGTGAAGATACTGAGCGAAATGAACAGCGCCCTGCTGCACGCACGCGAAGAGCGCGAGTTGCTTGAGGACTACTGCCGCATCATTGTTGAAACCGGCGGCTACCTGATGGCCTGGGTCGGCTTTGCTGAAGAAGAGCCGGAAAAGATCGTGGTTCCAGTGGCATGGTTTGGGAACGAAGGCGGCTACCTCTCGGAAATAAAAGTCACGTGGGATGGTGGTGAACTCTCACGTGGGCCTACCGGAAAGGCGATCTTTTCAGGAAGCATTGAGGCGGCAACCGACTTTGATGCCGATCCGGGCATCGCGCCGTTTGCCGCCAAACTGGCGAAACGGGGATATAAATCATCCATCGCGGTTCCGTTCCGGCCTTCGCCTGGCACGATGGCCGTCCTGACCGCGTATGGCGCCTCGCGTGTTGCATGGTCCGATGCAGAGCGCAGGTTGATGGACCAGGTGGCCTCGGCTCTTGGCTACGGCATACGCACTTTGCGCGACCAAATCGCCAAAGATCAATATCACCGCGACCTCCGCAACAGCCTGGAACAGACCATCCAGGTGATCGCCGACACAGTGGATCGGCGTGACCCGTACACGTCGGGCCATCAGCGGCGCGTCGCCGACCTGACCATGCACATTGCGCGCGCGATGGCACTGCCGGAGGAACGCGTTCACGGACTGCGCCTGGCGGCCAGCATCCACGACCTGGGAAAGGTGGGAATCCCATCGGAGATCCTTGCGAAGCCAGGCCGGTTGACGCCCACGCAGCTCAGCCTCGTGAAAGAACACGTGCAACTCGGTTACGACATCGTGAAGGACGTGCAGTTTCCGTGGCCCATCGCGGATGCGATTCTTCAGCATCATGAACGCATGGATGGATCCGGGTACCCGCAGGGCCTGACTGGTGATGCGATTCTTCTGGAATCGAGGATTCTGGCCGTTGCTGACGTCGTGGAGTCCATGGCGACACACCGGCCTTACCGTCCTGCGCTGGGCATTGATGAAGCGCTGAATGAGATTCTTTCCAAACGCGGCAAACTCTATGATGCCGAGGCCGTGGATGCCTGCGTCCGCGTATTTTGCGAACAAAGCTACCACCTGGTGGATTGATGGGTGAGGGAAGCAGCCGATCTGCCTAGACCCATGCCCAGCAAACAAAAAACAGGAGCCTGCAGGCTCCTGTTTTTCTTTCACTCTGATCGACGGCAGTTATTCTTCCGGCGTGCTGCTGGGCATGGGCAGCTTTTGCCGCACGGCAGGCTGCGCATTGGAGCCGGTTCCCTGATCTGCGGGGACAGCTCCCACGATGTCGTTGTCGCCGTTGCCGGAATTCGACGCCGGCTGTGCGCCCGGCGCCGGATTGTTGTTCGCCGCCATGGCATCCAGCTCCGACTTGCGGTACTTGGGTGCGCTCACGTATCCGTGGATGTGGTCCTTCGAGATGTCGTTGATCACGATCTCAATGGGCTGCGGACTGTCGGGCTCATAGAACATCGCCGGCTGGTAGAGATTCACGTGCTTCTGCTGCATGTTGCGGTCGTCCACCATCAGCATCAGGTCGGCGTATGCGTGCTTGTCGTTAGCTTTGCGCAGGCTGATGCCCACCGGGCCCTCGCGCTTGAATTGCTTCGATTTCCCCAGGTCAAACTCGAAGAAATTGCGCTCGCCCTTCTTCTCGAGCACCACCAGTTCGTCGTGGGTGCGCGCAATCGAGCCCGTCAGCTCGGTGCGCGTGTTGGTCAAATCGCTGCGCGCATCCGCAATCTGCTGGCCCTGCGCGTCGATCTCCTTGCCTTGCGCGTCTAACTGCGTTTGCAGCTTGTTGAAGCGCGGATCGAGCGCGCTGCCGCGGCGCACCGCGTGGGGTTTGGCCACATTTCCGGTGGGAGCAGGCGCAGGGTTCTGCGCTGCTGCGTTGCTGGCCGCAAGCGCGTTTACCTTATCCGTCAGAGCGCTCATCTGCCTGTTGGTTGCGTCGAGTTGGGCCGTCACCTGCGAATTCTGCGCCGCCAACGCGTGCTCTTTTGCGCGCTCGTGCACGCCGTAGCCAAGACCGCCCGCGGCCACAACCACCGCCGCTACCCAAGGCGCAGCCCGCTTTACCAGCAAGGAATCAACCATATGGAACCTCCGCATAGAATGCCGCTGTTTGTTGGAGCACGCGCCCCTCCAAATCTGTAAAAATTGCATCTCGTTGAAAATGGTTAAGTTAGAGGGAGAAAGGCGCCGGCTTGGCTGCGCAAAATTTCCTCACACCGGAAATTCTTGCTCGGCGAAGGCTTGGTTCAAAATGCGGGCCGGAACGCCCCCAAAGTCACGCACACTCCGTGGATTTCCGCTGGTGGTATTCTGTCTCGTCCCTGAAGCAGAGGGTTGATGTCCGCTTCAATCCGACGAAGGGAGAGATATGTTCGCATCGACAGCGTTTTTCACGTCCTGGTGGGTTCTTCTCAGCTTCATCGTTCTCATCCTGTTCTTGATCATCATCGCGAAGTCGATCTACAGCATCGGGCCCACCCAGGTGGGATTGGTGCGCAAGCGGTTTGGCGCAAAACTGACCGGCGACAACCCGATCGCGTTCAAGGGCGAGGCCGGATACCAGGCCGAGCTGCTGATGCCCGGCCTTCGCTTCAAGTTCTGTCTGATTTACGCGGTTGCCAAGCATCCGTGGGTGCAGGTTCCGGCGGGACAAATTGGCGTGGTGATCGCGCAAGTGGGCGCACCCACACCGATTGGCGCCAAGTCTGGCGCGTACAAGGCCGAATTCGGAAACTTCACCGACGTTGCAACCTTTGTTGCCAATGGCGGCCAGAAGGGCGTGCAAAGGCCGGTGCTGTCACCGGGCATGCTGGCGCCTATCCATCCTGTCGCCTTTCTGGTTATCACCAAGCCGTACGTCTTCGGCGTGCCCATTACCGACGCCTACCGCCAGCTGGCCGAGCAAAGAGGCCAGCTTACCTTCACAGCATTCGGCCTGGAGGAGCGCCAGCTCGAAGTGACGCGCATCGCACCCAGGCCGGCTGAGAGCGGCAAAGTCGTCGACATGATCGGCATCGTGACCACTCTCGAAGGCCAGCCGCTGCCGGCGGGCGCCATCGCAAGCCGCCTGGGACTGTTCGCCGACGTTGAAGAGCTGGAAAAGAGGGCCGACACCACCGATTTTCAGCTCATCGCCGCCATCCTGGGCAGCAAGAACACGCTGCACAACAATTACCAGGACTTTCAGCAATTTCTCGATGCCGGCGGCAAGATCGGCCTGCAACATGATCCGCTTCTCTACGGCGCCTACAACCTGAATCCGTTCCTGGTGCGCGTGGAGCAGGTCCCGATGCTGGTAGTCGAACAGGGCCAGGTGGCCGTGATCAAAGCCTACGTGGGCCTGCCCACTCAAGACACTTCGGGCGCCGAATTCAAGTTCGGCAGCCTCGTGCGGCCCGGCCACCAGGGCATCTGGCAGGAGGCTCTGCGCACCGGCAAGTACCCCATCAACCCGCGCGTTTACGACGCCAAGCTGGTTCTCACATCCATCCTCAAGCTCGACTGGGCCAAAGACGTGACCGGAGCCCACGGCCTCGACGCGCGCCTTGAGCCCATCATCGCCAAAAGCAATGAGGGCTTTGTCTTTTCCATCGACCTCCAGGTTCTCATCCACGTTCCCGACACGCAGGCTCCGCGCGTGATCTCCATGGTCGGCTCCATGGAAAATCTTGTGAACGAGGTCCTGCAAGCGGCCGTGGGCAACCTCTTCCGCGACAAGATCGGCGGCATGCAAGCCATCAAGTTCATCCAGACCCGGCAGACCGTGCAGGAGGAGGCCTTCGCCTACATCCAGAAAAAGCTCGCCGAGTACGAGATCGAGACCCGCGGCGTGTACATCCAGGACGTCATCTATCCGCCGCAACTGGTCGACGTCCTCACGGATCGCGAGGTGGCTCATCAGCAGGTGGAGACCTTCATGATGCAGAAGCAGGCGCAGGATCAGCGCATCCAGACCGAGAAGGCCCGCGGAACGGCCGACATGCAGGCGCAACTCGCGCAATCCGCGGTCGGCGTCGACATCAAGAAGAACAATGCCGAGGCGCGCAAGGCAGAAGCCGACGGCGAATCCACTTACATCGAGCGCACCGGCACGGCGCAGGGCGCGCAGGTGCGGGCGGTCGGGCTGGCCCGCGCTGAGGCATATCAGAAGCAGGTCGCGGCACTGGGCCCCGGGGCCACGGCTCTCGTCAATGCCATCGAGGCGCTTTCGCGAAGCAACGTGCCATTCATGCCCAACACGCTGGTCACCGGGGGCAGCTCAAGCAGCGGCGTCCTTGAAGGCCTGGGTGCGTTGCTCATGCAGAAGATGGCTCCGGCCGCCGAAACCAACGGAGCGAAGCCGCCGGAATTGCCCCAGCCGCCCGCCAGCCCGGGTAAGGCGTAGCAGGCGCAATTCAGCTCATGACGCGGGAGGCGAAAGGCGCACTTGCTCAGGAATTACCGTAGTCCGTCCCCTGGCTCGCCGCTTCCGCCTCCATCTTCGTCAGGACGCTGCGCAGCGAGTTGAACTCCGGCCGTCCTTCCAGCGGTTTCAGCCGCGGATCGGCAAGCATCTGGAAGAACCAGGGGCAGCGATTCTCATTGGCGATGCGCAGCTCTTCGAGCGCGGCATCCGCCTCGCCGAGCGCCACATAAACCGCCGCGTGAAACGCATTCAGGACAAACCGTTCGCGGCTCAGCCACTGCAACTGTTCCATCAGGTCGCGTGCCTGCGCATCTCGACCCGCACGCGCCAGCGCGTACGCATGCACTGCCATCGCAAAATCGACGTGCGGCCATCGCGCCGCCAGTGCCTGCGCCAGCTCGCATGCGCAAACAGCTTCGCCGCCGTAAGCCAGGATCATGACGCCGTACAGTTGCACGAATTCGTCCTCGGGAAACTGCGCCAGCGCCTCGCGGATTTGCGCCGTGCCGGCATCGGCCTCTCCGCTCAGGTGCACCGCCCAGGCCAAGCGCGCCTGCAAGGCCGGCGAGTATGGATCGAGCTCGATTGCCCCGCGCAGCAGGTCGATCGCCTCATCGAAACGGCCGCGGCTGAGCGCGAACAGGGTTCGCGCGCGCGTGATCCATCCCTCGTGCGCCAAATGAGACGAGTGCGCAAAGGCTCGCAGCGCTGCGGGCAAATTGCGATCCACGTGAAAGCTGGTCCAGCCCAGCGCCGGCAGCAGAGCATCCCAGTTTCCAGCGCCCTCGGGAATGTGCTCGGCGGCGCGATGCACCATTCTGGCCGCCGCTGTGGCCGGCATAAATCCAAACAGGGCTTGCGCGAGTCCAAGGTGAGCGAGATCAATGCGCGCCGCTGTCAGCGATGGATCGAGTTCAATGGCGCGCTGCAGCTGTTGCATGGCATCCTGCATGCGGTGCCGCTCAAACGTCTGCCATTCGTAATGAGCGCGTTGGTAAAGCTCAGTGGCTTCGTTGCGCAATGGAGAAATCGCGCTTTCCGCTCCTGTCGCGGCGGCGGATATGGCCACATCTGCCGGCTCCATGCGGCTGGCCAGGCAGTTCATCAGCTTCGCGGCCAGGCTGGCGATCTGGCCTCGCTTCGCCAGCATGTCTTCCGTCCAAAGCTGGGCGCCATCCTCAACGCGAATCATCTCCGCGCGCAAGCGGTTGTGATCAGGTGTTGCCTCGAGCAAGCAGATCAGAACCAGATCGGATTCCAGAGCTTTGCCGATCTCGCGCGCCTGCAGACCGCGCCGCGCCAGCGTTTGCACTGAGTCCCGCGCCATGATGAAGGCGAATGTGCCGCCCTCACCGTTCAGCAATGCAAGCAACTGATCGAACAGAGCCAGTCCGAGATGTTCCTGAACGCCATGCCCAGTGGCAACAGGAAGGATGGCCATCCGCGGCAACGCGCGGGGCGGCTGTGCCGATTCCTTGCGCACCGCAACCGAAATGCGGTATCCACGCTTGTAGACGGTTTGAATGCAATCAGTGGGCTCAAGCAGGGCCCGCAGCGATGCCAGGCACTTCGCCACGTGATCGCCCGCAGCGCGCCCTTCGCCAAACAGCGTGCGCTTCAGCTCCAGCGGCGGGACAATTTCTCCGGCGCGCTCTAAAAGCAGGCGAAGCGCCGCCAGCTCATTTGCGGGCAGGCGTAGCGCCGTTTCTCCGCGCCACAACATCCCATCGGCTTCGAGCCGCAGGTCAGCAAACTCATATCTTGCCGGCGGCATGCCTTGCGGCGCCGGCATCGAGCCTTCCATACAAACCAACGCAGATTCTGCGACGCTCTTCGCCGCGTCCAGGTCTCTCTCAGACTTCAGCCTGGACAACCATTTTTCTGCCGGCAGCGAGAGCCCACTTCGAATACATCCTGGGAAAAAAGAAAAACAAGTTCACTACACAAGTGTCGTTCCGCCTTGCGCTCTGTGAGAACGAAAAGCCAGTTTCAGAATGACCACGCTCGGCAAAGCCTAACCTTGCCTGCAATTTCTGCAACCTGAGAAACCAGCAGCGAGCAAAGCTCAATAATTGCTCGATTGATTATCGGCTTCTGAAATCGAGTGCGACGAGAAACAATTCCACAGCCCGCGCTCGAAGTAATCGTTGCACATCTTTCGCCGCGCCCGAAGTAATCGCCGTACAGTTACCCATCACGAGTCGATGTGATCCTTCTCACTTCCCGGTTGCGGAAAAACTCTGGCAGGGCACGAAGCGGCTGAGAGCGAGAGGCTCGCAGCTGGAAACTGACGTTTTAGCTTTTCCCGATCACCTGGGCCATCGCAGCTCCGATCTCCGCCGGCGAGACCACCACATGAATCCCCGCCGCCTTCATGGCCTTCATTTTGTCGGCGGCCGTTCCCTGGCCTCCGCTGATGATGGCGCCGGCGTGGCCCATGCGCCGTCCCGGCGGCGCGGTTTGCCCGGCAATAAAGCCCACCACGGGCTTCTTCACATTCTTCTTCACGAACTCCGCCGCCGCCTCTTCGGCCGATCCGCCAATCTCGCCAATCATGATGATGGCCTCGGTCTCCGCATCGTCGTTCAGCAGCCGCAGAGCGTCGACGTGCGTGGTGCCGATGATGGGGTCGCCGCCAATGCCGATGGCTGTCGACTGCCCGATGCCGCGCTGCGTAAGCTGATGCACAGCCTCGTAGGTCAGCGTGCCCGATCGCGACACGATCCCAATCGACCCTTCTTTGTGAATGCGCCCCGGCATGATGCCGATCTTGGCCTTTCCCGGCGAAATCACGCCCGGGCAATTCGGGCCGATCAGCCGCGACTGCGAATTCTTCAGCTTGGCCCACACCTTCACCATGTCCAGCGTCGGAATGCCCTCGGTAATGCACACAATGAGCGGAATCCCCGCATCTTCGGCTTCGAGAATGGCGTCGGCCGCAAACGGCGGCGGCACAAAGATCATGGTCGCGTTGGCGCCCGTCTTGTCTACGGCTTCGGCTACGGTGTTGAACACCGGCCAGCCCTCGTGCGTCGTTCCGCCCTTGCCCGGCGTCACTCCGCCCACCACCTTGGTGCCGTACTCCGCGCAGCCCTTGGCGTGAAACGTGCCTTCCTTGCCGGTGATGCCCTGCACAATGAGCCGCGTGTTGTTGTCAACCAAGACCGACATGAGAACCAGCTCCTAGCTGCCAGCTTCCAGCTTTTCAAACTACAAGTCGTTGCATTAATACTCTGCCCGCCCGAAGAGACTTCCCTCAGGGGCTAAAGGCCCTGCTAGAAGCTAGGAGCTCGCCGCTGCTTTCACCACCAGCTCCGCCGCCTCTTTCATGGTTGCGCCCACTTGAAAATTCAGCCCCGATTCCTTCAGAATCTTCCGCCCCTCCTCCACATTGGTGCCTTCAAGCCGCAGCACAATGGGCACCTTCACCTGCAAATTCCGCGCCGCCGCCACCACGCCTGTCGCCAAACGGTCCACGCGCAAAATGCCGCCAAAAATATTGATGAAGATAGCCTTCACATTCGAGTCGGAAAGCAGAATCTCGAAGGCGTGCTCGATCTGCTCCTGCGTTGCGCCGCCGCCCACGTCCAGGAAATTCGCGGGGCTTCCGCCGGCGTATTGAATGATGTCCATGGTCGCCATCGCCAGACCCGCGCCGTTCACCATGCACGCAATCGTGCCGTCGAGCTTGATGTAGTTCAACGCGTACTTGCTGGCTTCCACCTCTAGCGGATCCTCCTCAGCGATGTCGCGCAGCGCCTTGATGTCGGGATGACGAAACAGCGCATTGTCGTCGAAGTTGATCTTGGCATCGAGCGCAAACAGCTTTCCGTCGGTGGTGGTGATGAAGGGATTGATTTCGACCAGCGAAGCATCGATTTCAATAAACGCCTTGTACAGGCTCTGGAAAAAATTCACGGCCTGGTTGATCTGTGCGGCTTTGAGACCCAGCGCAAAAGCCAGCTTGCGCGCTTGCCAGGCGCCGAATCCGACTGCCGGATCGATCGTCTCCTTGTAGATCGCCTTCGGATCCTTCGCGGCCACTTCTTCAATCTCCATGCCGCCGGCCTGCGAGGCCATGAAAACCAATTTCCCAGTGGCTCGATCGAGCACAATGCCGAGATAGAGCTCGCGCTCGATGGCCGCCGTTTCCTCGATCAGGAGCCGCTGCACCTTCTGCCCGTGCGGACCTGTCTGGTGCGTCACCAGCGTCATGCCCAGGATGTTCTTGGCGTGCAATTCGGCGTCTTCGCGCGTTTTGGCCACTTTCACCCCGCCGCCCTTGCCGCGTCCGCCGGCGTGGATCTGCGCCTTCACCACTACGCCCGGAGCTCCCTCGGCAAACAGCTTGCGCGCCACTGCCGTGGCCTCTTCGAAGGTCGCCGACATTTCGCC
>JASHYS010000349.1 GCA_030042915.1 Acidobacteriaceae bacterium | reverse complement strand
CGAAGGAGTCGTTGACAGCCGTTTCGCTGGTGGACTGGGCAAAAGCATTCAGGCCCAGCGCTTTGCCCCAGGTGAGGTTTTCTTGCGCGGTCAGTCCGTGATAGGCGGTGGTTTTGAAGGAAACGTAGCCGCCGTTGTAATTGCTCCACGCGTTAGGCACGCTCACAGTAAGGCCGGAGGCCAACTGGCCGCTTGTGCCATAGCTTGAGCCGGGAATGGGCGTGGCCCACATCGTGCGCGGGAAGATGAACTGGCCGTTATCGAGCGCGGACCAGAGGGTGAAGACCTTCTGGTTGACGAAGTTGCTGGCCTGCTTCGCGACCACAGCGGCCGTACAACTGACATATCCGGTGCAATACGTCGAATTCACTCCGCCCAGCGCCGATTCAAAGAAGGGCTGTGGGGCGACATAGGGCCAGCTCTTCGGACTGGTTTTGTTGGCCGCGGTATAGGTCGACTGGCACAGACTGTTTGATTCCGTGCAGCCAAAGGCGCCCTCGACGGCCAGGTAGGCCGACTCAAACGACTGCCCTCCCTCCGTGTACATGTAGGGAACCTGGTTGGGGTTCACATCGGTTAACTCATGGTGAATCAGCCGGCCGACGTAACCTACCTCCACCATCATTCTGCGGTTGACCTGACGCTCGATGGAGAAATTGAAACTGTCCACGTCATTGGGCCGCATGCTGGGATCGAGCGGCTCGCCGACGGCGCCGGCCGGCCCGCTGACGCCGGGGAAGTACGGCTGCGGAAGTGTCGGCAGCGCGTTGGCCAGCGGCGCGGTGAGGCCGTCCAGGGGCGGGGTCAAAGAGGTCGATCCGAAACGGAAAGCTGTCGTATCGGTGTCATTGGTAGCGTTGCAGGTGCCCGTGCCGGTGACTGGCGATTGCGCGTGAGCGCACTGAACCGCAAAGATCAGGCCCGGGCTGAGCAGCGGACTCAGCACCTGAATGACGCCGTTCAGGCGGCCGTAGATTCGGCCATAGCCGCCGCGGATGACAGTGGCCTTGTCTCCGAACAGATCTTTGAGGAAGCCGCCTTTGCCCGCGGGACTCCACGAGGCGGAAATGCGCGGACTTAGGGCGCCATAGAAGGGGTTGTAAAGGTATTGTTGATGCCCATTAGCCACATTCTTGATCAGCGCAAAACCGGTAATGGGGTTGTAGCTTTGGCTTGACAGAGCGGCTATTTTGCGCTGCTCGAGGTAGCTCATCGCGGATATGGGGTTGTCGTTCTGGTCCACCCACATCACCTGGGCGCCGTAGCGTTCGTGTGGAGGCATTTCAATGGCGTAACTGAGCCCATAGTTGACGGTCAGGCTGGGCTTGAAGTGCCAGGTGTCAGTGGCATAGAAGTTGTAGTACGGAATCGTCGTGTCGGCTGAGACAGGTGTCAGCGGCGGATTCAACGACAGGGTCCCCGACGCAGCTTTATACGTGTCCGCCACCTGAGTATCGGTCACCATGCCGTAGTACGCGTCGATGATGCGCCCGTCGGTGGTATTGCCAGTGGGCAGATAGTTGCTAAGGGTCGAATAGCTGATTGAACCACCGCCGCTCGAGTCGCCGATCTGGTAGGTGGTGGTGTAGTTGATGCCGCCGCCGTTGTCGGTGCGCTGGTGGTAGTTAAAGTTGTGCATGAACGAAACGCCGAACTGGATCAGGTGGTCGCCCTGGATCTTGGTCAGGTCGTCGCGAAAGTAATTGTCGTGTCCGTCCCAGATGCGGGTGCGGATATCCTGTGCATCGACGTTGAAGGGAATAAGTGCGCCGGTCGTGGCGCCACCCTCGCCCAGCGGCTCGACGGCGCCGCCGGCCCCTGTCACCTGCGCCGGAGCCGCGTCGTCCTTCCACTGCCAGAAATTGCGCAGGAAGCTGTAGTGGAAGTCGTTGGTGAACGTGGGAGTGATGTTGGTGGTCAGGCCGGTGACAAGATACATCGGAAGCTGCGGGCGATCATCAAGCGCTACCGGCTCGCCAAGCTTGTCGCCGGAGAAGAACCCGCCGATATCCACCTGGTTAGTCGTGATGTTTTGCAGGTTGTAATAGCGGTAACTGCCCATCCAATGCCACTTCTCGCTGAAGTCGTGGTCTATGCGGACGACAGCGAAGTTGCTGTGCTCCGGAATGGCGATATTCGCTTTGTAGCCGATTGTGTTGACGGTGTCACAGTATGAGGAAGAGAGTGCCCCGCAAGAGGTGTCGAAGCTGCCGCCGGGGTAGCTGGTCCCCTGCTGCGGCATGTACTGCTTCCACATCGCCACCAGCGTCTGATTCTGGCCGATGCCGCGTGGGTCGTCCGCTGTCAGTTGAGCCGCGGAGTAGGTGGTGCCAGAAAATGTGAGCTGGCCGGCCATCATGGCGGCTGAAGGCACGGCGTGCTCAAATGTTTGGGCGTTCGGCCAACGGAATCCCTCCACGTTGGCGAAGATATAGATCTTGCCGCCGAGAATTTTTGGAGCGATTGGGCCGCCCGCGGCTGCCCCGAACCGGCTGTAGTGATAATCGGGCTTGGCCGTGAACAGAGGAGCCGCGAAGTTGTTCTGCCAGCTGTTGGCGTCGATGTGGCTATCCAGGTAGTACTCGTAGGCACTTCCATGCCATTTGTCGCGGCCGCGCTTGGTCACTACCTGGGCCTGCAGGCCGGAAGAGTTATTGAAGTCGGCAGTCTGGCCGGAGGTCGAAACCTTGAACTCCTCGATACTATCCTGCGGCATGGGCATCACGCCCGAAGACCCCGCGGCGAGAAAGCCGCCGGTCGTCGTGTTGGCGAAG
The DNA here is from genome assembly GCA_030042915.1 of Acidobacteriaceae bacterium. The sequence goes on along the minus strand of JASHYS010000349.1, from coordinate 13,194 downwards.
GAACCGGTGTAGGACTCCATACTGCCGTCCATGTCGCTGGAGTTGCTGCCGCCGTCGAGCTGATAGACGGCCTGGTCCTGCACCGTGCCCGCCACGTTCCCGGCCGGTGATACGCCAGGCTGCAAATCGGCGAAGGTCGAGGCATCGCGCCCGATGGAGGGAAGCGAATCGACCATGACCGGGTCAACACTTTGGCTAACAGCTGCGTTCAGTGTTTGCAGATCCTCATTGGAAGCCGTCACCTGAACCATGGTGGTTGAGGCGCCGACCAGCATCTTGAAGTTGGCTGTGACTTGCGTGGCCACAGTGACCGTGACCGAAGAGATAACGCTTTTCTCAAAACCAGCGCATGTCGCGGTGATCGAGTAGACGCCCGGCGGGATGTCCGAGATCACGTATTGCCCGTCTCCGGTGCTGAGGGTGGTGCGCTCGACACCGGTGGTCAGCTCCCTGGCGACGATTGTCGCCTTGGGGATGACCGCTCCCGAGGGGTCAACCACAGTGCCGACCACGACGCCCGTGCTGCCCGTCTGAGCCGGCATTGGAATTGCGACCACAAGCATTAGAGCAAAAGTGAAGATCACAACGAACTGAGTCACTGACAGCCACCAATTCAATCGGTTCATCAAATTCCCCTTTCGCATATCGGGCTCCTGCCGCCCGGCCGAGCCCGGGGATATGGAGACGACTGCCTCGCGGCACTGCGATTGCCGCAAAGCAAACAACTCGAAAAGCAGTCTGAAGAACACGCTCTCGTGAGGTCGGGCGTGTTGGGGACGATTTGGAATCTCTTTCGGCCGATGCGAACTTGCGCGGCGCGACAAATAAAACCGCGCTCACGAATCAATCAAAAACTTGAAGCGAACGGGAAGCCGCAGCCCGCTTTGGATTAACGGGCACGTCTTTGATTTGCGGCGAGGTTACTACGGAATTTGGTTCAATGCAAGAATTTTCTCTCATAGTTTGTGGGGTATTTTCGATTCTTTATGGGTTCTTTATGGCCAGGCGCTCTGGCGGGCCACGTCGGCTGCATCATTTCGTGTGGGAAGATCCGAGCGTTAAGCGATTCGGACGTCGGGTGCTTCTCGCGCGAGCGCGAAACACGCTGAACCGGCGCTATTCGGTTGACACTCTCCTGCGAGGGGGTTACACTCCGTTTCACCACCGCAACGGGTTCCCTGCAAGACGAGGTCAAGCTCAATTATTCCCAGACGCCATTGCCCTACGAGGTGATTTTTCGCATGCGTCGATTCCTTGCGTTTCTGTTCTTGCTCTCACTCTCTTCCTACGCCGCCGGCCCGTCGCCGGATGCGCCGCTGCGCGGCTACACGGCCGATCACTCGTCTACTGAAGTGCAGTGGGAGCAGAAGTTCCGCGCCATCCCGGACCCCGATCACATTCGCGAGAACATGCGGCGGCTTTCTGCGCGACCGCATCACGTGGGCTCGCCCTACGATAAGGACAATGCAGAATGGCTGCTGGCGCAGTTGAAGTCCTACGGACTGGACGCGAAGATCGAGCAGTTCGAGGCGCTCTTTCCCACTCCCAAGTCGCGCAAGCTGGAGTTGCTCGGAGCGCAGAAGTTCGTGGCCAATCTGGAGGAGCCAACGCTGTCAGTTGACCCCACTTCAGGTCAAAAGGATGAGCAGTTGCCAACCTACAACGCGTACTCGCGTGATGGCGATGTTACCGCGCCGCTTGTCTACGTGAACTACGGCGCGCCCACGGATTACGAGCAACTCGATGCGCTGGGCGTCTCCGTCAAGGGCGCCATTGTGATTGCTCGTTATGGAGAGACTTGGCGCGGCATCAAGCCGAAGCTGGCGGCCGAACACGGCGCAGTCGGCTGCATCATTTACTCCGACCCCAAAGACGACGGCTACGCGCGGGGCGATACCTACCCCGACGGACCCATGCGCCCACCCGACGGCGTGCAGCGTGGCAGCGTGATGGACATGCCCATTTACCCGGGCGATCCGCAAACGCCGGGCGTGGGTGCCGTGCCTGGAGTCAAGCTCGTCCCCTTGGATCAGGTGCAAACCATCACCAAGATTCCTGTGTTGCCCATCTCCTATGCCGACGCCAAGCCATTTCTGCTCGCACTCGACGGCCAAACCGTACCTGAAAACTGGCGTGGAGGCTTGCCAATCACTTACAAGACCGGCCCCAGCAAAGCGATGGCACACCTCGCGGTCGCGTTCAACTGGGACCGCAAACCCCTCTACGACGTAGTCGCGACCATTCCGGGTTCCACCTTCCCTGACCAGTGGGTCATCCGCGGCAATCATCACGACGCATGGGTCAACGGCGCGGGCGATCCGCTCAGCGGCACCAGTCCCGAACTTGAAGAAGCGCGCGCCTTTGGCGAGTTGCTGAAGCAGGGATGGAAGCCGCAGCGCACCATCATCTATTGCTTTTGGGATGGTGAAGAGCCGGCCTTGCTGGGGTCGACAGAGTGGTCGGAGTTCCACGCCGATGAGCTGAAACAGCACGCGGTAGCCTACTTCAACTCCGATAGCAATGCGCGCGGCTTTTTCCACGCGCAGGGATCACATTCGCTCGAAAACTTTGTCAACAGTGTGGCCAAGGACATCGAAGATCCGGAAACCAAGATGACGGTGTGGAAGCGCGCCCGGCTCAACGGCATGTTACATGCCACTCCCGAAGCGCGCGGCGAGGCGCGAGAACGCGCCGACAGTCGCATCGGAGCGTTGGGTTCCGGCTCCGATTACACCGTGTTTATCGACCATCTCGGCGTGCCCAGCGTAAACCTCGCTTTTGGCGGCGAGGACGAGGGCGGCGGACAATACCACTCGGTCTATGACGACTTCTACTGGTACACGCACTTTCAGGACACAGACTTCGTGTACGGCCGAGCGCTGGCGCAGACCGCGGGCACGATGATGATGCGCATGGCCGACGCGGACGTCATCCCATACCAGTTCAGCGACGAGGCCGACACCATCCATACCTATGTGACCGAAGTGAAAAAACTGGCCGACACCATGCGAACGCAGATCAAGAATCGTAACGAAGATGTTGCCGAAGGTGTCTACAAGGCTGCAGCCGATCCCAAGAAAGTGAGTGTCCCGCCTCCGATTGAGCCGGTTCCACAGTATTTCAATTTCGCTCCGCTCGACCAGGCCTCAGACGATCTTGCCGCCGCAGCCAAAGACTACGAAAAGGCGTTCGCGGCGCACGGCGGCGGCGACGCAACCGCAGTGAACGTGGAATTGCTGAAGGCTCAGCATGCGCTTACCGATCCGGAAGGCCTTCCTAACCGGCCCTGGTTCGAAAACATGATTTACGCTCCGGGCTTCTACACCGGTTATGGAGTGAAAACCCTTCCCGCGGTGCGCGAAGCCATTGAACAAAAGCAATGGTCCATTGTCGATACTCAAATCGCCAGAACCGCCGCCGCGATTGAGCGCGAGGTGGAAGTGTTGAAAGCTGCCTCCAAAATCCTTTCGGGCGGCTAACCATTGTCCTCAGGAGATCGTAAACGGCTTGTCGGATTCGGAGGGGGATTACCGGCACGCAATTCTTCTCAACCTGAAATTGTTTTAGAGGGAGCTTGGAATTCGTTATGAAGAACTCTGCGAGGTCGTTGCGCATCGCTAGCCTTCTGCTGCTGTTCGCCGCGGGCAGTATGCAGCCTGTTTATGGACAAGGTGGACAAACTGGTCGTGCCAATCGCGCAGAAGAACCCGGCTCCTCCCAGGAGACCTCCTCGCCCGAGCAAAAGAAGGAAAACCCGCTGCCCATTCCCGCGGAATCAAAAGTCGACACCAAGCACGACTGGACGGCCGGCTCGCGAACGGTTCACTACACGGCGACAGCGGGAACACTGCTCATCAATGATGACCACGACAAGCCCATCGCCAGCATCTTCTATGTCGCTTACACCGAGGATGGCGTTCCCGCGAAATCCCGTCCCATCACTTTCCTCTACAACGGCGGCCCTGGATCGGCCAGCATTTGGCTGCATATGGGATCGGTCGGGCCCGTGCGGGTTGTGACCGACAGCCCCAAAGCCACGGGGCCGGCTCCCTTCCAGATCGTGCCCAACCAGTACAGCCTCATCGATCAGACCGATCTCGTTTTCATCGATGCGCCGCTGTGCGGCTTTTCGCGCGTCGTGGGTACCGGCACGCCAAAGGATGTTGTCGGCGTAGACGAGGATATTCACGCCTTCGACAAATTCATTACTCGCTACATCACGTTGAATCAGCGCTGGGGTTCGCCGAAATTTCTCTTTGGAGAAAGCTACGGCACGCCGCGCTCGGCTGCCCTCGTAGCAGCGCTCAATAACGATGGCATCGAATTTAACGGCGTGATTCTGCTGTCTTCGATTCTGAATTATTATCGGCGCAGCCCGGGATATGACATTGAACCCATGACCTACTTGCCTAGTTATGCCGCCATCGCATGGTATTACAACAAGGTTCCGCACAATGGCGCCATGGAGGACTTCGTGCAGAAGGCGCGCGAATTTGCCGCCGGACCCTACACAGTTGCTCTCGCCATGGGCGATCAGCTGCCTCCCGACCAATTCGATTCGATCGCCAAGCAGGTTGCCGCGTTCACGGGTCTCAGCGAACAGTACGTCAAAGAGGCCAAGTTGCGCATCTCTCCCAGCCGCTACCGCAAAGAACTCCTCCGCGACCAGGAACAGATTCTCGGCCGTTACGACGCGCGCTTTGATGCCTTCGAAGCGGATTCAGCTGGGGAGAATCCACTTTTCGATCCCTCCAGCACCGGTCCCACCGGCCCCTTCGTCGCTTCCTTTCACGACTATATTCAGAACGACCTCAAGTACATGAGCTCGGACCCGTACTATCTCCACGGCCCGGGCACAGAAAACTGGAACTGGGAGCACCGGCCATCGGGAGCGCCGGCCATGATGGGTCCTGGCGGCGGTCCTGCGCGCCCCGAACCTTTGCCCGATACCGTCGTCGATCTTGCCGATTGCATGCGCAAAAACCCGCACCTCAAGATCTTTTCGGCCAACGGATGGTTCGATCTGGCTACCCCGTTCTTCGGCACTGAGCACGATCTCGCGCAGATGATGCTTCCGCCCTCAATCGCTTCCAACGTGCAGTTTGGTTATTACCCATCGGGCCACATGGTCTATCTGAACGTGGATGGGCTCAAACAGATGCACGACGACTTGGAGCGGTGGTATCCCACGGCGATTGCCAAATAGCGCCGAGCCTCAAACTGCGCAAAAAATGCGCGCTCACCGAGAGCGAACGTTGCGCGGTTGAGGCTTTCCATTTTCTAGCTGCATGGAGGCGAAAGCCTCGGTTTTCAAAATCTTGCCGCCTTCTTCAATAACATAGAACCGATTTGCTTCCAAATTCATCTGAGTCTTTGACGATCCAATATAAACTCCTAATTCGATGAACCCTAATTCGTAAATGCGGCAGCAGAGGATGCGTGAAGCGCTTTGATTCTGATCGCCGAACTTGCCGACGGCAAACGGGGCTGCAATGCCAACCCTTGCGTAGTGCGGGCGGGGTGTTGCGCTAAATCTCTTCACTTCAATGGCTCGGGTGCTGTGTCAACCCGACGTGAAAGCAAGGCAATTCCAAAGCATCGGCGGCTGCTGTGACGTTACAACCGCTGTAACATCGATGTAACGCCTCAGTTCCGACACCTTCCCAGCCCCAAGAAAACTCAGACGCCTTGCTTCGGGCCTCGCGTTTCAAAGACGCCGTAACCCCACCGTAACTAGTCAACCCCAGTGCTGCGGGACCAGTATGGTCGGCGGTGTTGGTGGAGAAGTGTCCAGCGGGCTCCATCTTTCTCCGTTCCCGAATCAAGCGGCAAAGCAGACCGGGATAAGCATTTTCCACCAATGAAAACGCTAACATAGCGTGTCACCCAACGATTGCAAGGGATTATCTGGAGGAAACATGCAAAAGGAATCGACAGTGCGCATCGCAGCCTTCGTGCTGCTACTTCTGCTTTCGCTTTACGCGAAAGTCAGTCTGGGTCAGGCAGTGACCGGAACCTTGCTCGGGACAGTGCAGGACACCACCGGAGCAGTGGTTTCCAATGCCAACATAACCCTCACCAACGAGGGAACCGACGTCACCGACAAAACCACTTCGAGCCAGCAGGGCTTCTACACCTTTCCTAACCTGGCGCCAGGCCAATATTCAGTGACCGTCGAAGCCAGAGGCTTCAAGACCGAGATCGCCAGGCATAACCAGGTGAACGTGGAGCAGTCGACACGCGTCGATGTGAGCCTTTCGCCTGGAGCGGTAAACGAGCAGGTCACAGTGAACTCTGGAGTGGCCCCGCTGGTTGAGACCACCACCTCCGACCTAGGCACAACCATCGACCAAACGCAGATCAGCAGCCTGCCCGTGAACGGGAGAAGCCCGCAGATGCTGATGCAGCTCGCCCCCGGATCCACACCAACAGCATGGGGCGCCGGCAATGGCGAAGATTCGTCCACGGCAGCGACCACGGCGCCGGGTGGTGGTGGCGGCGGCGCCTACACCGAAACCAATGGCTTTCCCTTCGAGTCCAATCTCTACCTTGTGGATGGGGTCAGCGACTTCGAACTGGAGAACGGGTACATGGGGCTCCAGATTCCATTCGACTTCGTGAGCGAAATGAAACTGGAAACCAGCGATCCGACCGCAGAATACGGCACTTTCGGCGCGCAGGTGTCGAATATCACCACCAAGACCGGAACCAACCAATTTCACGGCCAGGTGTTCGAATACAACCGCAATACGGACTTCAATGAGCCCGACTACTTTAGCAAAATCAATCCGCCGTTCCATTACAACGAGTTCGGCGGCGAAGTAGATGGCCCGATCATCAGGAACAAGCTCTTCTTCGCGGGCGATTTACAGTGGCTCAGGCTGGCCACGGGCTCCTCCGGGTTGCAGAGTTCCCCCACATCGGTGGCTCGCACAGGAAATCTCTCGGCATTCGTGTCGAATGGCGCCGGCCCTATTACAAATGCAATGGCGTGCTACTACAGCGCCCTGGCCAATGGACGGCCGGCTCCCGTGCCTTGCACGGCCAGCTCGGCGGTTACGGTTGCCGGAACCTACGACACGGTTCCCGCTGCGGATATCTCGCCCATTGCGGCGGCTTTCCTCGGCTCCTCGGTGTGGCCGTTGCCCAACCTCTCGGGAAACCTCAACAACGCCACTCAGATATTGATAAACGACGCATCCATGCCTCAGGAAGACGTCCGCGTCGACTGGGCATTCTCACAAAACGACCGCTTCTTTGCGCGCTTCGGATACAGCATTAGGCACCAAACCCAGCCTTTGTATTTTGGCGCCGATACCAGCCCGAACCCCTTCATGAATGGCGGCGACGGCGAAAACACCAACCAGCTCAGCAACAACGTTCTGGGCTGGGATCACACGTTCACCGGCAACATGATTAACGAATTGCGCCTGGGCTACAGCCGCTACTCGACGTCAGACTTCACCGCTGCGTATGGAATTGCCGAAAATAATACTCTTGGGGTTCCCAACGGTAATATTGCCGCTTATCCAGACACCAGCGGCATTGCTCAGGTGAATCTGAACGGGTTCGAGGGCACCGGTGACTCCGGCTGGTTGCCGCAAACCGTGGGTAGAGTCTCCAATATCTACCAATTTAACGACGCATTTGCGCTGGTGCATGGCCGCCACAACATGAAGTTCGGCATTGCCATCAATCCCATCCAGGCGCGTGTCTTCAACGCGCAAAACGATCCGCGCGGTCAATTCTCTGCCGGCGGAAACTATACCGGCACCGGCACCGACGGCGCCTCCCTCGCCGATTTCCTGGTGGGCGCCATGAACGGCGTCGACCGCGACCACTTCTTCGACAAGCCCAATACGCGGACCAACGAATATGGGGAATTTGCCCAGGACGATTTCCGTTTGAGCAGCAAGGTTACGCTCAACCTTGGTCTACGCTATGACGTCTATACGCACCCCGTGGATACCAAGAACCTGCAGAGCAACTTCGTCACGACGGGTGCGGATGCCGGCCTGATCCAAGTCGCGTCGTCGAGCAATCGCGGCCCCAATGTGAATACCTACTACGGGGACCTGGCCCCACGCGTGGGAGCAGCCTACACGCCCGACAATGGCAAAACGGCGATCCGGGGCGCATTTGGCGTGAGCTACTTCAACGGCAACTTCGGCGCGGATGGCGGCACGCTGGAGCGCAATTTTCCGGAGCTCGAACAGGAAAACAACTCTGCGCCCCAGTCCAACTGCAACACCCTTTACACGGGCAAAGGGGTCTACACAGGAACCGGAACCGCCGAGTATTCACAATGCGGTTCGCTCATCCTGGCCAATGGCCTGCCCGGAAACTCCACCTCGGGCACGCCAGTGTACACCCCCATTGTGCCGCTCAATGTTTCACCCGGCGGGGCCATTGCATCGCCCCCCGGATTCGGCGTCTACCAGGTGGCCCAAAACTTCCGTCAGGGCCAGGCTGATAACTGGAACGTCAGCGTGGAGCGGCAGCTCGGTATGAACATGGCCCTCCATGCCGCATATGTAGGCACCAAGGGCGCCTATCTCTATAACGACTGGCAACTCAACCAGTGCAACCCGACGTCATTCACGCAGGGTCCGACGTACGCCGAGCTGCAAGCCCAATACGGTACGACTCTGTATCCGGGCGCACCACAATGCTTCCCGTTCTACAGCATCGCTCCCGGAGTCTCCACCATGGACTTCCGCAACAGCGGAGCCAAGTCGCACTACAACGCAGGCGAACTGGTCTTCGAGCGGCGCGCCGGATCGAACTTGACCTTCACCGGCGGCTACACCTGGTCGAAACTGATGGATAACTACAGCAACCAGCTCGATAACTACGACATGAAGCAGTACCTGGATACGGCGGGGTGGCATCACGCCAACTATCCGCAAACCCTCACCCTCACCTATGTCTACACCTTGCCATTCGGCCATGGGCAGAGGTTCGCTAACACCACTTCTGCTGCCGAAGATGCCATCGTGGGCGGGTGGACGATCAGCGGCGTCACCTGGTTCCGTTCCGGAGCGCCCCTGCTGGTCACTGCGGGCTCGGGAGATCTGCTCAGCCAGAACAGCGGGCAGCGCGCCAACTACAGCTGCTCAGTGACCGATAATCCGCACACCACTTCCCAGTGGTTCCAAACCAGCTGCTTCACCCAGCCGCAGGGATTCGTCTTCGGCAACGACGGTGTTGCCGAGGGCCAGGGATACGGACCGCGCTATCAGAGCTGGGATATGTCCTTTGGCAAGGCAGTCCACTTGGCTGAACGGATGCAGCTGCAATTCCAGGCTCAGTTCTTCAACATCTTCAACCACGTCAACTATCAAACACCCGACACCGGTGTGCAGGACGGGAACTATGGAAAGATCACGAGCGATTACCTGATGCGTCAGGGCCAGCTCGGTATGGTCTTTTCGTTCTGAGATGTCGCGCATCACCTAAATCAGGGCCCATGCCGATTGCCTCCGCATGGGCCCGGCTCCGCCGGGTGCCTTTACCGTTCCTGTGCGAGCCGCCTTTGCATACACCTAAACCTTAACCGCAATTATTCTTCGATCCTCGTATGAGCAAGACGACGAAGACAAGCAGAAGGCAATTTCTTCGCACCGCAGCGGGCATTGCCGTCACCCTTCCTTGCTGCCGTTCCCGGAGCCTCGCTGAAATTCGATGCGTGCTTGCCGCTGCGCTCGCCGCGGATACAAACCCCTCGCCACAGCGCGAGGGTGCAATCGAATTTGAATCGTCTGACCAGAAGCTGGTGGCAGGATTCCGTTGGGCTAAGGCGCAGGCCATGACCTATGCCCGCAGCGATGGATCGATTGGTCCGTGGTACGAGGCAGCGCTGCCGGGACGAAATGCATTTTGTATGCGCGACGTTTCGCACATGAGCACGGGTGCCCAGTTCTTGGGACTTGGACCAAGAACGCTCAATATGCTGCGCCGCTTCGCGGCCAATATCTCTGCCTCGAAGAAGTGGTGCACCTGGTGGGAGATTACAAACGACAATCAACCCGCGCCAGTTGACTACAGCAGCGATCACGATTTCTGGTATGACCTGCCGGCCAGCTTCGACGTGGTGGACGCATGCTACCGGCAATGGCTATGGTCGCGCGATGATGCCTATCTTGCCGAAGTCTTTTTGAATTTCTACCGGCACACCGTGACCGACTATGTCGCGGCCTGGAGCCGCCGGCACGATGGCCTGCTCGAGCATCTGTCTGCCGACGGGCACATGGGCATCGCAACCTACGATGAGGACCTGAAAGATCAGGTTCTGGTTGCGTCCGACCTGATCGCCGCGCAATATGCGGCTTACCGCGACTACGCCTGCATGGAGCGTGCCAAAAACGACGAGAACACCGCCGCCGGCTTCGAGCGAAAGGCCGATGACTTGAAGGCGCTTTACAACAGCAAGTGGTGGGATGCGGCGCGTAACTGCTATTACGGCGCGCTCGGTGAAGACGGCAAGTTCCATCCCGATCTGCAGGAAGGAGACGGCAGGTGCACGGTCGAGCTTCCGCTGTACTACGGTTTGACGGATTCCGGAGCGAAGACCGACGCAGCTCTCGATCTTCTCGAAGATCGCTTGAAAACCGATCTCAATCGAACCAGCGCGGTGATCGGCGGCGTGGAAGGGCGCTCCTACATGCCGGACATCTTCTACGCGTATGGCCGCGCCCGAGCTGGCTACGCCGCGCTCACCGCGTTAATGGATCCGAGCCTCAAACGGCGTGAGTATCCCGAGGTCTCTTACACGGTCATCGGAAATCTCTGCTCCGGCCTGATGGGAATTCGCCCCTTGCCCGGCGTGAATGCAATCGAGACGTTTCCCCAGTTAACCGATGAAACGAATTGGGCTATGGTCCATCATTCGCCCGTTGGCTTGAACGTAATTGCGGTTCGGCACACCTCGCCGAAGGCATCCGCAGAGCCTGCGGCCTCGATCTTGACCAATGAGGCCGGCCCGGAGATTGTCTGGCAAGCGGCATTCCCCGTAAGAAGTTCTGTCCTTTCGGTCAACGGAAAGAAATTCCCTGCACAAGCCAATCTTCGCACCGGTGGCAGAGAGGAATCTCATTGCCAGGTTCACGTGCGGCCGGGGGAGACCTGCACCGTATCGGTTCAACCCGCTTCATTGGCAACGCATGCTGGCTTGATTCGAACAGCTCGATCGGTTTCGGCCGAAACGGCTCCTGGGAGATGAGGTGACGACGATGAAATACAACGCAAGCCGCCGGAAAGTATTGAAGGCAACTGCGGCATCACTGGCCTTGGCAGGGATTCCAGGCGCGCTGGAAAATCCGGCCCTCGCTGAGCTTCTCACCAAATATAATTACGCGCCGAAACAGCGCAATGTGCCCTTGGGTGTCGCTCGCGGCATTTATCCAGGACGTGTGGTTTGGGTGCGCGATCCAAAGGCCGCGCATTGGGACGGAAATCGGGAGTCGGTAAGCGATCAGTGGTGGATGGACGCCAGTACCGATCAGGCTCGCATCGACGCCATGGTCTCGCTCCTGATCCAGAAGGTCACGGGCGCCATGAACGACGGGGACGCATGGAAAGCGATCTTCAATTACTACGGTCAGCGCTATGGGAAATCCGGCGCATATCGGGGCGGAGAAATCGTTGCCGTCAAGGTGAACCTCAATAACAGCAAACCCGTAGTCCCAACCAACCTGGTCAATGTTTCACCCCAGGTGACCCTGGCGGTGGTTCGCCAGCTCGCGCATCACGTGGGAGTGGCCCCTCGCGACATCCTTGTCTACGACGCGCAGCGCGACATTTATCCCGGTCTCCTTGACAAGGTGTGGAACGAATACAAGGATGTCCGTTTCGTGCAAAGGGGCGCGCCCGATCCGGAGCACCAAAAGCATCCCGCGTACGGCCAAATTCATGGGCTCGAGCAGGCGAATTGGGTTGAGGGCCAGAGTTACTCGGCCGATCACTTCGACAATGCCCGTTTCATTCCGCAACAGGTGAAAGACGCAACCTACCTGGTCAACGTTGCGCTGGTGAAAGGACATTCGTACCCTTACGCTGCCGCGGAAGGCGGCGATGAGGGACAGACCGGCGTCACGTTGACCGGGAAAAACCATTTTGGATCAATCAAAGGACCGAGCGAGCTGCACGGCATCATCAACACCAACCAGGGTGGCACGGCTCACGCCTATTCTCCCATCGTGGATCTCTCAGCATCGCCGAATCTGGGCGCAAAAACCATTCTCTATATGCTCGACGGTCTTTATTGCGCGCGCCGGCACATGTCGTATCCGCTGCACTTCCCTAATGCGCCATTCCTCAATCAGGTCGAGCCTTACGAAAATCCGCAATGGCCTGCCAGCCTTCTGGCTTCGCTCGATGGAGTAGCCATCGACTCGGTGGGGCTCGACATTCTCTATTCACAGACCAGCAACAATCTCGATGCGAACGGTCATCCGCGCATCATGATCCGCGAGAATGCCGACGACTATCTGATGGAGGAGGCTCTCGCGGAACATCCTCCTTCGGGAACGGCATACCGGCAGGATGGCAAGCCTGTCTCGAGCCTGGGCGTTTTCGAACACTGGGACAGCGAGGAGAGCCGGCAGTATTCGCGCAACCAGGATCCTCAGCATGGCAAGGGTATCGAGCTGGTCTACTTGCCCGTGACCTCATGAGCTTGGATTAAAAGAGCGGGCGCGGCGAGGACGTGTAAAGCCGCGCCCGTCGCGTTCCTGATTCCTTCTATGGAATCGACGCTTGTGCGGGAACGGTGTTCCCCTGTTCGGGCGCTGTTTGTGGAAGCATGTGAACAGTCACCAGCGACGCTCCCAGCACATCGTAGCCTTTCTCCAGTCGAACCCTTAAAAGCGCCTGAAAAGTCGGAAATCCGTTCTTGGTTGACGGCTTTCCTGAGCCGGCAAGCGCTCGAGACAGATCGTCGATGCCCTGCCGCGAGGTCGCAAACAGCACCGCGCCCTCCGATCCGGTGGTATCCAGGCCGCCGAGATCGATAATGTACCGCCCCGACACGATTCCAGGCTGAATTGTGATCAGGCCGTAGTCCGCCCTCAAAACCTGGGTCGAAGGATCCCGTTCCGTCTTGTAAAACGCTTCCTCGTTCTGGCGTGGATGCGCGTTCACAATAATTCCGCGCCATTGTTCAAGCCGTGCATCGGGATTCTTGAAGCTGAAATC
>JASHYS010000348.1 GCA_030042915.1 Acidobacteriaceae bacterium | reverse complement strand
GTGCCAGTCAAGTCTGCACGGAACTGGGATAAGGGATGGGGTATACACGGCCTATATTTTGTCTTCCGGCATCGCGGCGGAATAAGAAAATCGATATCACCCCCTGCCTGGCAATTGCCGCTCGCGTTTCCATTCTGTTTGCGTCGGGCTTCTTTTCGATTCCTTTGGCCGCCCAATCCGGCGCTTCACCTTCCTATCAAATCTATAGCGGCTTCACTGCCCTCAGTAATACCTTCAACGGCATTCCTGGTGCGCGTCAGCCCTTGCTCGGTTGGGAAGCCTCCGCTGTTTTTCCTGCGTGGCATCATCTGCGTCCAAAGCTCGATTATTGGGCCTACAAGGGAACAAATCTTGATGCTTCGCAGAAAGCGTTTTTCATCATGGCTGGCGGTGAGTACGAGCACTATGTCCGTAGCGAACGATTCTTTGGTGAGGCTCTGTTTGGCGATGCAGGTTTGAATCACAGTTGGGGCGCAAACGGCTCCCTGGGAAGCTCCGCCTCCTTCTCCACTCAGTTGGGCGGCGGAGTCGACACACGGGTGAACAAACGCTTCGCGATTCGCTTTGAAGGCAATTACCTGCACACAAATTTCTATCTGTACCAGAGCGCGAGCTACCCTTATCCCTATAGGATTCCCGGCCTGCCCAACAACTTCAGTCGCTTTTCCGCTGGATTGGTTTGGACTCCCCGTCCCAAGTCGCCGTCCGATGACACTTTCAGCAGCAGTCACCATGACCATCAACCCGTAGAAAGTGACTTGGTTTACGAAGCCTTCAACTCATTCGGTCACTTCCACATCTTCGCCGACTCCTGGTGGGCCGAACTTCACACCGCTGGCCTGGAATATGACCGCAATTCCTGGGGAAGATTCATTGGAGCACGCATGGACTATTCCGCAGATATTCTGCCGGTCGTGATCCTCACACAAGGCAGCCAAACCAGCGCGTGGGGTTATCCGCTGACTCCAAATCGCGAAAACGTTCCGGGGCTGGCGATCTCGCCCGTTGGACTCCGTATGATCTGGAGAGATGGCAAGCGCGTGAAGCCCTATTACGTGATTAAGGGCGGCATGATTGGCTTCACAAGCAAAGCGCTCTCTGAGAATGCCACATACGAAAACTTCACTCTTCAGCAGACGATAGGTGTTCAGTTCAAGCTGCATGATCGATGTGATTTCCGCGCTGGGTTGCTTTTCTTTCATTTTTCCAATGCGTTCATCGTGGCCAGCAACCCGGGACTCGATTCCATCACCTACAACGCCGGACTTGTTTTTCATCTGGAAAAACAACAGTCCACCCGCTGAACATTGCCCGCAATGAAAAGCGGAAAGAAAGCGGCGACAAACGTGGCAAGGTTACAAGAATGCGAAAATCCGCAGGAAAGTCGCAGTTTCTGTGCAAAAAACAAGATCAGAATTAACAAATGATTTGCAAATGCCCCACATTTTTGCGTGCTAGAGTTCCTCTAACAGTCAACATGGCATCGCCTGCTGCCTGCAAATTACTGATCCGGGCAACCCAACCCCCGAGGAAACATTTGCGATCAAGTGAACATTGATCACCTGATGCGTGATGCACCAGACGTTGGGTCTTGAGCGGCTCAGGGCCGCGGCGAGTAGTTGCGCGCAAGGTGCGCGCGGTCGCGCCGTATTTCCCACAATCGTGCCCGGGTGGGACCGAGGGGGGCGAAGCCTGCGCCAGTTCACCCCGCGGCGCGCGCCCTGCGAATCCCTCCTCTCTTCCTGCACAAAATTCATCTTCACGAGAGAGCTTTAAGATGACAGTGCTTATTCCGCGCACACGCACCATCAGTGTCCGTCTTTCTGATGAAGAATTCGCGGCCCTGGAACGCTATTGCGTTTCGAGCGGCGCGCGCAGCATCTCAGACCTGGCGCGCAACGCGATGTGGGGCGTGGTCAATCGCTCGAGTCAGGAGAGCGCCTTGGCTTCAACAGTCAACGAGCATTCTGCGCTGGTAAAGGGCCTGGAGCAAAAAATCGAGCAGCTTACCGCGGAGATTGCTTTGATGAAAATGGGCAGGCAGGTGTCCGCGATCGCACCTGTCCATCCGGGCGGTGAAGCTTCTGACCGCGAGGGGACTCTCGAAGGACTCGTTGGCCCCGGTGCCTAGCATTGAATTCAGACTCGGGCGAGGTCGAGCGATGACGCCCAGTGCATTCCCCATAACGGAGCCAGAGACGAGAGCGTGAGTTTGCGCCCCCTTCCGGTTTCCGCGAGTCTTGCCATAATCCTCGTAGCGGGAGTGCTTTCGAGCGCGGCGAGTATTCTTTTGGCCGCGCCCGGAGATGGCAAGCGCACCGCCAATCCGCTCGGCGATGATTCATCCGGGACCGGAACAGAATGCGATCCGCCGCTCCTGGGATCGCCCTACATCCCCGTCGACAGCTGGATCTATGCCGCGACCTTGCGCCTTTACTCTTTGGGTTTTCTCGATCATGTCTTTCTGGGGATACGCCCCTGGACCCGGAACAGCCTGAGGCATATGCTCGACGGCTCCGAGAGCAATATTGACACTGCAGCACCAGGCCCGGTAACCGACGAGGGCCGGGCGCTCTACACTGCGCTTGAACGCGAGCTGGAGCGGGACGATTCCTGCCGGGTTCATCTGGGCAGTGCTCACTTCGAGTCCACTTACGCTATGGTCCGGGCCATCACCGGCACACCTCTGCGCGACAGCTTTCACCTCGGATCAACCATCATTAACGACTACGGGCGACCCTACCAAAACGGCTTCAACAATTACAGCGGCGCCAGCGGATACCTCATCGCCAATCGGTTCACGGTTTATGCCCGCGGAGAATTTCAGGGCGCGCCGTCGGCCCCCGGCTACTCGACGGCAGTGAACCAGGCGCTTGCAGAAGTGGACCTGACCATCAATCCTGTGACGGGACTGGCCTACGCAAACCAGGCCACCATTCCGCTGGGACCGATCCCTGCCGCTGCCCAGGGGCGCTTTCTCGAAGCCTACGTCTCGGGTCAGGTTCTGAATCACGTGGTTTCCTTCGGCAAGCAGGACGAATGGCTCGGCCCAGCCCAGGGAGCCAGTATGGCCTACTCGAACAACGCCGAAAACCTTTACGCATTCCACATCAATCGCATCGAGCCGCTTTACGTTCCGGGCCTGTCGCGGCTCACCGGTCCCTTCCGCTATGAGTTCATGGTGGGCGCTTTGCGCGGCCACACACTCATGGCCAATCCCGATTATCCCGGGCCAAATCAGCCTAATGTCATTAACCCAGGCGACCCGTGGATGCACGTAGAGAAGATCAACTTTCGCCCCACCGACAATCTCGAGTTCGGCTTCGAACGGACCGCGATGTTTGGCGGCGAAGGCCATTCACCCGTCACCATCCATACATTCCTCAAGAGCTTTTTCAGCTTCACAGCCGGTTCGCCCACGGTCAAATTCAGCCGAGACGATCCGGGTGCGCGTTTCGGATCGTTCGATTTTTCCTACAGACTGCCCTTTCTGCGCAACTGGCTTACCCTCTACAGCGATTCCGAGGTGCACGACGATGTGTCGCCCGTCGATGCTCCGCGCCGCTCCGCCATTCGCCCCGGCCTCTATTTGTCGCATGTGCCCGGCATACCCAGGCTTGACGTGCGTGCCGAGGCTGCCTCCACTGATCCTCCCGTCAGCACCAGTCACGGCGGGCAATTTATGTACTGGGAGGAGATTGAAAAACAGGGCTACACCAATCAGGGACAACTGTTCGGTGACTGGATCGGGCGCGAGGACAAGGGCGGACAAGGCTGGATCACGTACCACTTGAGCGGCAACGAATGGATTGCGGCCGGCGTGCGCAATCAGAAGGCTGCGAAGGATTTCATTCCCGGAGGAACCACGCTGAACGACATAAGTCTTCAAGCCGTGAAGCGCGTAGCAAAAGACGTTGAAATCGACGGCAACTTTACCTATGAGCGCTGGAAGGCGCCCATCGATTTTCCCGGCCTGCAAACGGTCACCTCCACCAGCGTCGAGGTCATATGGTTTCCGGGCCGAAACATAAACTTTTGAACCGCGCGAACTCAAACCTCCTTTGGATGAACTGGCGAAAAGTTCATTCCCAGGACGCTCAATCCCCATGAAAACTCAAGTCCTGATTTTCTTCCTTTTGTTCGCATCGTTTTGTGGCGGACAGTCAGTTCCTCCGGCCTCCGGAACGCAAACGTCGGTTTGTCCCACTGAGCCAGGATCCGTTCCGGAAGGCGCCTCGTCGATGTGCCCACCGGCAGCCGGAACTGCCGGCTCGGAGACGACGCTGTATCCCTTTGCAACCACTCCTGGTACGGCCACCGTCCCCTCAGAGATCGCTACCCCTCCTTCCGAACCTGCTCCCGGCCGCACCGTGATCGTTCCCGCACCGTACAAGGTCGTCGGTCCTATCACCACGCGCACCGAATTCGAGATCTTCGCCGAGGATGACGCCGGCCATCCGCTTCCTGTCTATGGCCGAAGGCTCTTCGACGAGGTTCCCACAACTTTCGCACCTCTTGATCAC
>JASHYS010000347.1 GCA_030042915.1 Acidobacteriaceae bacterium | reverse complement strand
GCGAATTCCTGCTGCGTGAAGTGAGTCCCATTCGGATTGAACGACGGAAAGAACGCCACACCGAAGGCAAGGAATCCCGCGATATAACCCGTAATCTCATCGCGCAGATCGTAACCGCGCGACGATACAAGGAACGCCGCAATCGCGCAAAGGCTGCACACGTAATAGTTGCGCATCGGAGTGTAGTAGTAGTCGCTGACGGAGTGCTGCAACAGCGGGTGCGGCAGGTGGTGCCGCGGCCCAATCAGCGAGGCCAGCATGGCGCCCAGCGCGAGCGCGAATGGCAGGGTGAGCGCAATGATGCCCACAGCGCGCTGCATGGCGTAATAGGAGAGGACGATAGGATTCGACGTGGGACGAGGCGGCATCGGGCCCTTCCGCGGACAAAATCCCCGGGAAGAGAAAGGATAGCGCAATTGAAAGGCGAGCGCATGCCCCCGGGAACCGGCTTCAGGGACTGGTATAGAAGAGATAGTCAGCGGAATAGTGCGACCGCATCTCCTGTCCTTTATGCCCGGCATCGCAACCTGTAGATGGAGCCTTGCCGCCCTGGGTGTAAACGCGCTGGATGGCAGTCACCTTTCGCATCATGCCGCCGCCCTGGTGATCCTTGGCTTCGAGCAAAAGCCAGGGGATGGAATTGGGATCGGGAGTTGCATTAGCCACGGGCTTGCCCGTGACCCGGCTGTGGTCGGCGTACTCCCATGTTGGCCCCGCAAAGTGGGTTCCTACCTGCTTGCCGGAGCTATCGAAGAGCTTGGCATCGGGCCCAGCGAAAACCCACGCGGTGCCGTCGCACGCATAAATCTGGTCTCCCGTCGCGTGCAGGTGAAGCAGCAGGGCGGCTCCGGCCGGTGGTTTCAAGCTTTCGGGAACCGCTGCCGGGGTCTGTGCCGGACAACGGACGGCGATGAAGAGAACCAGAAACAATCTCAACCGCATACCCACAAGTTTGCCACGACTTGCTGTGGTACATGGGCGCATCGGACCTTCCGCGGACAGAATCCAAGAATAGCGCGATTGGGAATGTCCGGAGCCGCGCGACTTCAGCAGGGGTGCAGAGTCATCAATGGCCGACCACCAGAACCCGGGTGCTTTTGACGCGTTTTGTGCGGAAAGCGCTCGAATTAATCGCCGGTGACTGCTTCGCGCAGCCAGTTAGGAGCCCTCAGCAATTCGCGCGGGCGCGGGCCGTCCGCTGCGCCCACCAGCCCATCGCGCTCCATTAAATCGATCAGATGCGCGGCCCGCCCGTAGCCAATGCGCAACCGCCGTTGCAGCAGCGACGTCGACGCCTTGCCGAACTCGAAGACCAGGCGCACAGCGTCGTCGAACATGGGATCGTCCTCTTCCGAATCCCCGCTTTCGCCTTCCATCGCTGCGCGCTCGTCCTTGGGCGAATCCAGAAAGCCCTCCACATACTCGGCGCTGCCCTGGTTCTTCCAGAACTCGACCACCGCCGCTGTCTCCTTCTCGCTCACATAGGGAGCGTGCAGGCGCATCAGCCGGCTGGTGCCGGGCGGCAGAAACAGCATGTCGCCACGCCCCAGCAGCGCCTCGGCGCCATTGGTGTCGAGAATCGTCCGCGAGTCCACCTTCGTGGCCAGCCTGAAGCTGATGCGCGTGGGAATATTGGCCTTGATCAGGCCCGTAATCACGTCGACGCTCGGCCGCTGCGTGGCCAGGATCAGGTGAATGCCCACCGCGCGCGACATCTGCGCCAGGCGCGTCACCGATTCCTCCACGTTGGCGCGGTCCAGCATCATCAGGTCGGCCAGCTCGTCAATGATGATGATGATGTAGGGCAGCGGCTCCTCTTCGCTCTCGCCGTTCTCCGGTCCGAAAAGCGAAAGCGTCGAACCCCCTTCAAACAGCTTGTTGTACTGGTCAATGTGACGCACGCTGCGGCTGGCCAGCAGTTTCAGCCGCCGCTCCATCTCGCGCACCGCGTTGCGCAGCGCGTTGGCCGCCAGCTTGGGCTCCGTAATGATCGGGGTGAACAGATGCGGAATCCCCTCGTACATGCCCAGTTCCACCCGCTTCGGGTCCACCAGGATCAGCCTCACCTGCTGCGGGGTGGTGCGATACAGCAGGCTCATGATCATGGCATTGATGGCCACCGATTTTCCCGATCCGGTTGAGCCGGCAATCAGAATGTGCGGCATTACAGCCAGGTCCGCCGTCACGATCCGCCCATTGATGTCTTTGCCCATCGAGAGCGTCAGGCGCGATCGCGCGCGCGCAAACGTCTCGCTCTCGATCACGTCGCGCAAATGAATCGTCTCACGCTCGTGGTTGGGCACCTGGATCCCCACTGTGCTTTTCCCCGGCATGCGCTCGATCAGAATGCTTTCCGCGCGCGTGGCTAGGCACAAATCGTCGGCCAGCCCCGTCACCCGCGAATACTTCACGCCTGCTTCCGGCTTGAACTCGAACGTCGTCACCATGGGACCGGGGTTGATCTGCACCACCTGCCCGCGCACGTCGAACTCCGCGCATTTCTCCACCAGAATTTTGGCTTCTTCGCGCAGTTCGTCCTCACGAACTGTCTGCGGCCCCTCGCCTTCGCTCAGCAACGTGCTCGAAGGCAGCTTGAACCCGCTCACATTCTTCGGGGCCACGGTAACCGAGCGAACCTCGGCATCGGCGCGCCCGTGAATCGCGATTTCGTCTCCCCGCTGCCCACGCTCCGCCAACGTATCGTGCCGCGCCGCTGCCCATGTCTCCGGCTCGCGCTCTGGCGGCGCTGGCGGCCGCATCGGCTGCACCTGCGCTCCAGCCGCGCCTGCTGCGGCCATTGCCGTTGCCGCCGCCGGCTCAGCACGCTCCCAGATGCTCATCCGCCGACCCGCCACAGGAATTCGACCCTCGGGCTCTTCCTCCTCACTCTCCTCATGTGGCCTTGGCGGCAAATCGGCCCGCTGGTATGCGGGAATATCATCCAGCGGATCCTGCTGCGGCGTTCGACGTCGCTGAAAGAAGGCCAGCAACCGGTTGGGCCGGCGCTCGGCTGTCTCCTCCAATTCCGGACCACTCGCAGTCGCCAGCTTCGGAAATGGAACTGGCGGATTTCTCTTCGCCTCCCTGGCCATCTCCTCCGCTTCCATGGCCTCGCGTTCCTCGCGCTCATCGCGCCGCCGCTCGCGCCATGCGGCAAAGCGGACCCAGAGTTCAGCCATCCGTTCGCGAATCACCGTAAAGCTGATGGCCGACGCAAAATACAACCCCGTCGCGGCCAGCGCCAGCGCCACCATCCACGCGCCCTGCACGTTCAGATACGACACCAGAAGCCCGGCCATTAGCCGCCCGACCACTCCCTCCACCGGGATCATGTGCATCCAGCGCCAGTGCCACGGCAGCAAACCAAAAGCCGCCGGCAGAAAAAGCAGCGTCAGCACCGCGCCCATCCACCGCAGAATTGGCGATCCGCCGGGCCGCGAGCGCATCCACGTCCAGCCCACAGCGCCCAGCCACAGGGGAAGCAGAAAAGCTGCCAGCCCCAGCGCTTGCAACAGCAAATCGCTCAGATAAGACCCAAACACGCCCGCCCAGTTGTGCGCTATGTACGAAGCTGAGGGATCGGCCGCCGTATTCAGCGATGGGTCGGTTGCGTGGTACGTGGCCAGGGCGAGGAAAAGAAGCAGCGAGACCAGCGCCAGCACCATTCCCAGAAAGATATTCAGGGGGCGACTGCGCGTAGGCGCAAGAACAATGCGGATGGGTTTCATGACAAGGGCGGTTTCGCGCTCTCCCTCGCCGCGCAATGATCATTCGCGCCGTGCCGAGTGAGCCGTAAACGTCCCAGAGCAATCTTTATTATCGGCGTCCCCGAGCTGGATTCCCGGCCCGGCAACAGGCGGGGGAATCAGGGGGATTACTGGCAGGTTCGTGCTGGGCGGCGCGATCGCAAGATAGGTAAGGGCATAACGGCGCCGCGGCCCTCGACCCGCACCTACCCCCCGATGTACTTCGCTCCCCAAATCAGCAAGGCGCCGCCCAGCAGAATGCGATAGATGGCGAACACCGTGAACCCGCGCTTGCGTACCCAATGCAGGAACCACTCCACCACGCCCAGGGCCACCACGAACGAAACTACCGTGCCGATGGCCAGCACGATCCACCGCTGCGAATTCATTGAAACATGGGCCACAGCCACGGCTGCCCCGGCGGCCTTGCCGGGATGCACTTCTTTGAGCAGATCCCAGCCCGTCGCGGCAATCATGGTGGGAATGGAAAGAAGAAAGCTGAATTCGAGCGCCGAAGGCCGGTCCAGGCCCGCAAGCTGCCCCGCGGCGATGGTCGACATCGACCGCGAGGTCCCCGGAAACACCGCCGACAGCGTCTGGCAAAGCCCGATCCACAGCGCCTGCGGAAGCGACATCTCCTCCACGTGCGTGGTGCTCGCCTCAAACCGCGTGCTCCACACATCCACGGCCCACATCACCACCCCGCCAATCAGCAATGCCAGCGCCATCGCTTTCAGGCTGCCCAGGTTCTTCTCGCTCCATTTGCGCAGCAGCAAAGCCAGCACCGATGTCACGGCGAAAGCGGCCAGCGTGAGCGAAATGGGGTGCGTCAACCAGTTGCGGTCGCCGCGGTCGCCCTTGGGAAAAGTGCGCATGAAATTCAGGATCCGCTCCAGAAAGAGCAGGCACAGCGCGAAAATGGCGCCCACCTGGATCACAATCGTGTACATCTGCCAGTAAGCCACGTCCTGCAGGCATGTCGCGCTGCCCGCGGCGCACGCCGATTCGCCCAGTGGAATCCTCATCAGCGCTTCTGCGATGCGCAGGTGCGCGGTCGAGCTCACCGGCAGGAACTCCGTCAAGCCCTCCACGATTCCCAAAAGAACAGACATCACATACGGGCTCACCACAGCCTCCAAACCCCATCCGCACAGCTCAAGCCGCCTCTCAAACCAGCAGGCCCGATCCCTCAATTCAGGTCGATGCCGTAGACAGGAACGCCTTGATCCAATTTGTACACTAAGGCGCCGGCCCGGTATGTGTAATCCGAGTCGGCAAAGTGGCTTTTCATCTCCGCAGCAACTGCGTGTGCACGGTTGCGCGCGTCGCCGCTCTTGTGGTCGTCTCCGGCCGCGTTGTACATATCGGTCAGCACCGCCAGCCGGTAAACGGCGTCATAAAGCGCCTGCGCCGTGCGCGGACCGTTCGGATACTCGTCGGCGTATTTCAGGTACATCTCCGCTTCCTTCTCCGGACACTGCGTCGTGCCCTGCCAGTCGCCGCACAGCTTGTTGTCGATCAGGTCGAAGGCTGCCAGCGCCGCCCAGCGCGTCTGCGGATAGTACTTGATCACCTTCCTCAGCCCGTCTTCATCCATTTCCTGCCGGTAAAATGGCTCCTTTTCGTGAGCCGAGGGCAGCGTCGCGGCGTCGGCCCGCTGCAACTGCCACTGGATATCGGCCGCCCGCCACGCGGCTTGGGCCGCCAGCGGAGAATTCGGGTACATCTCCACCAGCCGCCGATACAGATTGCGCGCACTCTGCGCGGCGTTGGCCGGCCCGCGCGGATCCGAGGCCGCCGCCTCCTGGTTGGCCGCCGCGCCCATCAGAATCTGGTCGCCGTCGGCGGTGGTCTCTTCCACCACCCCCTTGGCCTCCATCCATCCTGAAATCGGCGGCGTCGCTTCGTCGCTTCCCACCATGGGCGTATCCCGGTCGCTGTGCTGTTCCTCGATGTCGGTGTTCGCGTACACACGCATCCAGGGCCCGCTCTTTTCCGCCACCACCATCTCCCGCCCGATTTGCACCTTAGAGACCTTCTGCGCCTCGATACTCGGCGAAATATAGAGCCAGGTGTCGCGCAGCGTGGTGGCACGCGGCCCGGCCATCGGCTTCACTTGCTGTTGCGGCTTCTTGTCGGCACAAAGCGGCAGGGCGGCGCAGGCCAGAACCGCCCAAATTGTCCACGTTGATGTCATTCGGAGCTTCATATCGGGATACATCCTACTCAAACGACGATTAGGAATG
>JASHYS010000346.1 GCA_030042915.1 Acidobacteriaceae bacterium | reverse complement strand
CACGGTCACAGCGACAGCCGAAACCAACGGCGCTCAGGACGATAACCAGCTCGTAAGCTTCAGCGCGTCGGGATCCTGCACGGTCGGCACTTCGACGATTACGAGTGGTGTTTCCTCGGCCAGCGTGACCCTCACCGGCACCGGAAGCTGCACCATTACTGCGTCGCAGGCGGGCAATATCACTACGGCCCAATCAGGCCAGACAGAATACAATGCGGCCACTCCCGTGTCCGCGACGTTTGCCATCACACTTCCCTGCAAGAGTTGCGGCGCTCAGCATTCGCAGGTCGTCATGTTCCCGCAGCTGCCGAATATCCAATACGGAAGCATCTTCTATCCAGCTGCAACCGACAACTCCGGGGTTCCAATAACCTACACCGTCTTGGCTGGCTCATCCTGCACTGTAACCAGCGTCCCCATTCCAACCGGCAAAACCACCGGCGCCGGCACGTGCACGATTACCGCTACAGCGCCCATGAGCGGCGTCTATACAGCCCCCGCCTCGCAAACGCAGTCGTTCACCATTCAACCTGCGGTCCTCACCGTCACGGCAACGAATCTCACAACCGCATACGGCCAAATCCCGGTATTGACAAGCCCAACCGACTACACCATCACCGGCTTCGTCAACGGAGACACCTCTTCGGTGTTGAATGGCACCGCCCCGGCGCTCTCAACCACGGCTACTTCCACCAGTCCACCGGCCATCTATCCCATCAACGTAGCGATGGGAACGTTGCCCACAAGCAATTTCAATTACATCTTCGCCCTGGTGCCCGGCACCTTGACCATTACTTCTACCGCACCGACGGTCAGCTGGAGCACTCCGCCCCCGGCCTCGGCGGCCTATGGCTCGAGCTTCACCGTGTTGGCTGCCAGCAACTCTGGCGGGGCCATCACCTACAGCACCTCCGGCGGCTGCACCAACGTCTTAAGTGTGGTCACCATGACCAGCAGCACCACGGCCTGCCTGGTGACGGCCACAGCGGCGGCGACTGCGGACTATACCTCCGGCTCCGTCGGCCCGACCTCCGTGACCGCCGTCCCTGGCCCGGTGATCACCGTCTCTCCATCGACCGTCAACTTCGGCTGGGTGACTCTGGACAGCATCTCGATTCAGACCATCACAGTGACCAACACCGGAACCGCAACTGCGACCATCAGCACGCCTTTCATTACGCTTCTCAAGGCAGGGAACTCCGACGAATATGTGATCGTTAACGGTTGCGGGTCGTCGTTGGCTCCAGGCAAGTCGTGCACCGTTGCAGCCTCCTTCGTCGCCGGCCCCTACTACAGCACAGTGCAAAGCGCGATCCTGGAGATAATGGACAACGCGCCCGGCAGCCCGCAGGGGGTCACGTTGACGGCCAACGTCCTCCAGCCGCAGACAATTACCTTCACCACCAATCCACCGTCGAGCGCCGTCTACAACACTAGTTTCTCGGTGGCAGCGTCAGGCGGCGGCAGCGGGAACCCTGTCACCTTCACCAGTTCGGGAGCCTGCAGCAACGTGGGCGCGGTCTACACGATGACTAGCGGCACGGGAACCTGCTCGGTGATCGCCAACCAGGCAGGCATTACGGATGATTACGCAGCGGCGGCGCAGGTTACCAAGACCGTAACCGCAACCCTGGCCGCACAGACAATCACCTTCAGCAGCAATCCTCCGGCAACAGCGGGTTACGAGACCAGCTTCACGGTGGCGGCTTCGGCCTCCAGCGGACTCGCGGTCAGCTACACCAGCTCCGGGTCATGCAGCAACAGCGGAGCGGTCTACACCATAACCAAGAGTTCCGGAACCTGCTCGGTGATCGCCAACCAGGCAGGCAATTCCAACTACTCGGCAGCGCCCACGGTTACGAAGACTGCGACCGCAACCGTGGCTACGCAGACCATTTCTTTCACCACTCTCCCGCCGCCGTCAGCGGGTTACAAGACCAGCTTCACGGTGGCGGCTACTGCCACCAGCGGGCTCGCGGTCAGCTATACCAGCTCCGGGTCGTGCAGCAACAGCGGCGCGACCTACACCATGACCAGCGGCACCGGAAGCTGTTCGGTGATCGCGAACCAGGCAGGCAATTCCAACTACTCGGCGGCGCCCACGGTTACGAAAGCGGTGACCGCGACGTTGGCCACGCCGACCGTCACCTGGAGCACTGCTCCTCCGGCCTCGGCAGCCTACGGCAGCAGCTTCACGGTGGTGGCAACCAGCACCTCCGGCGGAACAATCACCTACAGCACGAGCGGCGGCTGTACCAATAGTGCGGGCAAGGTGACGATGAACAGCGGCACCACGGCCTGCCTGGTGACGGCCACCTCGGCGGCGGTCACCAACGAGTACACCTCCGGCTCGGTGGGTCCAACCACTGTGAATGCAACTCTGGCCACACAAGCCATCACGTTCACTACTAAACCTCCGTCTTCGGCGGCCTACGAAACCACGTTCTCGGTGGCGGCTACGGGCGGCGCCAGCGGGAACGCGGTGACGTTCACAAGCTCCGGGTCATGCAGCAACAGCGGCGCAACCTATACCATGACCAGCGGCACAGGAACCTGCTCGGTGATCGCCAACCAGGCAGGCATTACCAACGAATATTCGGCGGCGCCGCAGGTTACGCAGACGGTCACTGCGGTTTATTCCACGGCGTCACTCACCAGCAGCATCAGTTTCGGAAGTGTTGCCAAAAACAGCACCTCCACCAAAACTGCCACTCTCACCAACACCGGAACCACGCCCCTGATCATCAGCAGCATCACCTTCACGGGTGCAAACCCAACCGAATTCACGCAAACCAACACCTGCCCGAGTTCGTCGAGTTCGCTCGCGGCCGGCGCCAGCTGCACCATCTCGGTCAAATTCACATCCGCCGGCACGGCAGCCTCGGCCAACATGGTTGTCACCGACAACACCTCGGCCGGCACGCAGACCACCGCGCTCTCGGGAAGCTGAAGTGGATCAGAGTACCTGGCTCGCAATTGGGGCTCAGGAGCATAAAGCGAAAAAGAGTGCCGGTAAACTCCGGCACTCTTTTTTGTTCACTCGCCGGGTGCCCCACCCTCAATGATGTTATTGGCCCACCCGCTTCCGGGCGTCGGCCGCCAGCGGATCTTCCTGCGACTGCTCGCGAATGCTGAGGTAGGTTTTGTAAAAATCCGCGAACCCGTCGCTCTTCAAGCCTTCCCGCACACGCCCTTCGTCGTAATACACCGGCGGAAGATAGGCATACGTCGGAACATTATCGTCAAACAGTTCGATCGCTTCGCCGCGCCGCTTGATGCACGCATCGAACTCCGAGTCGGCCTCGGTGAATGCTCCCGCCTCAAGGTATACCCGCCCCAGATCGAGGCGTCCAATCCAGGTGTCCAGCAGGCCGTTCGCGGATCTGATCTGCCGGACTGCTTCATTGGTGTCTTTGCGTTTCAGCGCCATCAATCCCACAATGATCTTGCCGTAAGCTTGTGACTCGCCCGACAGGTCTGCAGAGAGGCTCGCCGCAAGCCTTTGCGCTTTCGCAGTCTCTCCCGCCTCGACATAAGTCCGCGCCGCCAGAAACTCAATCGAGGAAATCTGGCTGTTGGCCAGCGCCTTGTCTGTATCCGCGATCGCTTCGGCACGTTTCCCTTCGATCGCCTCGATGTTGCCCAGCGCCTCATACTTTCTGGCTGCGTTGTCGGGCATTTTCGCCGCCATATCCGCAGCCGCCCCTTGGGCCAGGATGCGTGCTGCGTCAGCATACTTTCCCTGATACGCCGCAAGGTCAGCCAGCGCAACGGTTGCGGTCGACGTGGCCAGCGGGCCGAAGGTTTCAAGCTTGTGGTAGGAATCGGACGCCTGGTCGATCTCTCCCTCCCCAAGCTGCGCTTCGCCAAGATTCAGATATGCCTGGAAGACCGAGGGATTGATCGAGAGCGCGGTACGAGACTCTTTTTCGCTCGCCGCAAAATCTCCCGCAAAGGAGCTCATGTAGGCCAGGGTCAGCCGCGGCCCCACCGCTTTGGGGACAATCTGAACTGCGCGCTGCGCCGCCTCCAGCGCTTTGGGCGCGTTGCGCAACTGCGCATAGCAGAACGAAAGATTATTCTGGCCCACGCGATCGGCTGGGTAGTGCGTCACCAGCTGCGTGTATTCCTGAACACAATCCTGCCAATCACTAATCGTGCGATAGCAAAATCCGCGGTCGCGATAGCGTTCCCGGTCGGTCATGTTGTCAACGTATTGCATCGCCAGCTTCATGTACTTCACGGCGTCTTCGGGTCTGCCCAGGTTGTCCGCCATGGCCGCCATGCCGGTATACGCCCACGTAAATTTCGGATCCATCTGCGCGGCTTTCTGGAACGCATCGAAGGCGTCCTGGAATTTGCCCGCAAACTGATCATCGACAGCGATCGAAGCCTCGTGAACCGCCTCCAGCGACGCGGCTTTGAACCCTCCGGCAACTTCATCGAATTGCACCGAAGCGGGCGTGGAGTCGCCCAGTGCTTTGCGAAGCGGCACTGTCAGCTTG
>JASHYS010000345.1 GCA_030042915.1 Acidobacteriaceae bacterium | reverse complement strand
ACCACGGCATCGAGCCGGCCGATGTGCGCGCTGCATGCGGCAAGTCACCCACCGCTACCATTCATCTTTCGGCGCGGCACTCCGGGGCCAGCGTGCTGGTTACCGTTGCCGACGACGGCCGCGGCATCGATTCCGACGCCGTGCGTCGCCGCGCCATCGAGCGGGGACTGGTCGCGGCCGATGCACAACTGACCGAGAGCCAGGTCTTCGCTCTCATCTTCGAGCCGGGATTTTCCACGGCCCGCGAGGTGACCGACGTCTCCGGACGCGGCGTAGGTATGGACGTGGTCAGGCGGCGCGTCGACAGCCTCCGCGGCGCCGTCGACGTCCAGAGCAAGCCGGGCCTGGGAACCAGTGTCACCCTGCGATTGCCACTGACCATGGCCATCATCGACGGGCTGCTCGTCGCCGTGGGCGAGGCCTGCTTCGTGCTGCCCCTGGCCAGCACCCTGGAGTGCATCGAGCTGACGCGCGACGACATTGCCCGCGCCAATGGCAAGCACCTGGCCAACGTGCGCGGCGAGCTGGTCCCCTATATCCGCCTGCGCGAGCACTTTCGCATGCGGTCCACCCCGCCCCCCATCGAGCAGATCATGCTGGTCGAAACCGGCGAAGGCCGCTTCGGATTTGTTGTGGATCAGGTTCTGGGAAACTGTCAGACCGTGATCAAGAGTCTGGGGCGGTTTTACAAGGATGTGCAGATTGTCTCTGGCGCCACCATTCTGGGCAACGGAACGGTGGCGCTGATTCTCGACCCGGAACGATTGATTCAGGATGCGGTACGCGCGGATGCGCACAGCAGAGTAGACCGCAACTCGCCGGGCCGCCGCGACTCGGCGGGAAACACTGTGAACTTCAAGGCCCTCGCGGGCATCGGCAGCGCTGGACCGAGTGCCGGCGCGAGTGTGTAGGCAAATGAACCGGAATTTTTCATGCTCCTCCAATCGCGGAACGGCTGATCCCTTCGTGGGAAAGCGGGAAATCACGGATCGAGCAGAAAAAAACACCCCAAAAGGGAGGAAACGATGGGAACAGCAGCAGTAAGTGATGAGCGGCGCACACATGGCGCCGGCAATGGAAACGGCGAGAGCGGGCACGGCGAGGCAGGCCGCGAACGAGCCGGCAGAAGAACGCATGACGACGAACTGACGCTGGTGCTCGACGAGATCATGCGTCTGGTCGATGCCTCCAAGGAAGGCCGTTTGAGCGAGCGCGGCAAAGCAACGCTCTTCAACGGCATGCATCGGGAGCTGATCCAGGGCGTGAACGAGATGCTCGATGCGATCCTGCTGCCTATCGGCGAGGGCAACCGCATCCTGGCGCAGATCTCCGCCGGCAAGATCGACGAGCTCATCGCGCAGACCTACAAGGGCGACCACGAGAAGATGAAGGTGGCCGTCAACAATGTCGGCATCGTTCTGCAAGGGCTGCAGAAAGAGCTGGCGCGGCTCATCGAGGCATCGCGCGAGGGCCTCCTCTCCGAACGCGGAAAACCCGATCAGTTCCAGGGCGCCTTTGCCGAAATTGTGCGCGGCGTGAACGCCATGCTCGATGCGATCCTGCTGCCTATCGGCGAGGGCAACCGCATCCTGGCGCAGATCTCCGCCGGCAAGATCGACGAGTTGATCACGCAAACCTACAAGGGCGACCACGAGAAGATGAAGGTGGCCGTCAACAATGCCGGCATCGTTCTGCAAGGGCTGCAGAAAGAGCCGGGGCGCCTGATCGCAGCCTCTCACGCCGGGCAGCTTTCCGAGCGCGGCAAGCCCGACGAATTCCGCGGCGCCTTTGCCGAGATCGTGCGCGGCGTGAACGACATGCTGGATGCCATTCTGCTGCCTATCGGCGAGGGCAACCGCATCCTGGCGCAGATCTCCGCCGGCAAGATCGACGAGCTCATCGCGCAAACCTACAAGGGCGACCACGAGAAGATGAAGGTGGCCGTCAACAACGTGGGCGTTGTGCTGCAGAACCTGAACCGCGAGCTGGGGCGGCTTGCCGAAGCCGGGCGTCAGGGCCAGCTTTCGACGCGCGGCAACGACAGCCAATTCCAGGGCGCGTTCGCCGCGATCGTCCGTGGCGTCAACGACATCCTCGACGCCGTAATTGCTCCGCTGCAGGTCTCGGCCCGCTATGTCGATCTGATCTCGAAAGGCGAAATCCCGCCCGAGATTGCCGACGCCTACAACGGCGACTTCAACGTCATCAAGAACAACCTGAACACGCTGATTGTGGCCATGAACGACATCACGTCGGCAGCCGAGGAGATCGCCAACGGCAATCTCACCGTCGCGCTCCACGACCGTTCTGCGCAGGACAAGCTGATGCAGGCGCTGTCAGCCATGGTCGGCGGCCTTACCCGCACTGTCTCCGATATCCGCTCCATTGCCGGCGAAGTCGCGGCGGCCAGCCAATCCATCTCCACGGCTTCCGTCCAGGTCTCCAAGGGAGCCAGCGCGCAGGCTGCGGCGGCTGAAGAAGCTTCGTCGTCGATGGAAGAGATGGTCTCCAACATCAAGCAGAATGCCGACAACGCCCAGCAGACCGACAAGATCGCCAACAAGTCGGCCAAGGATGCGCAGGAAAGCGGCAAGAGCGTGCTCGAGGCAGTCAACGCGATGAAGGAGATCGCCAACAAGATCTCCATCATCGAGGAGATTGCCCGCCAGACCAACCTGCTGGCGTTGAATGCAGCTATTGAAGCGGCGCGCGCCGGCGAGCACGGCAAGGGGTTTGCCGTGGTGGCGGCCGAGGTGCGCAAGCTGGCCGAGCGCAGCCAGAAAGCGGCCGGCGAGATCAACCAGCTCTCCTCGACCACCCTCAAGGTAAGCGAGAAATCCGGAGAGATGCTGGAGAAGCTGGTGCCCGACATCCAGCGCACGGCCGAGCTGGTGCAGGAGATCACTGCCGCCAGCAAGGAGCAGGATAGCGGCGCCGAGCAGATCAACAAGGCGTTGCAGCAGCTGGAACAGGTGATCCAGCAGAACGCCTCTGCCTCTGAAGAGATGGCCTCGACCACCGAGGAGCTCACCGGCCAATCCGAACAACTCGTCAGCGCGCTCGCCTTCTTCCAAACCGGCGATGAGGAGGACGCACGCGGGCGGCGGATGGGGGCAACCCGAGCCGCCAAACCGGCCCAGGCCGCTCCAGCCAAAGCCGCGAAACCCAACGGCCACGGGCCGGCAGGCGCCGCCAAACCGGCACCGAAAGCCGGGGTCAACCTGCGCCTCAACGACAAGCACGACGAAAAAGACGCTGAGTTTGAGCGTTACTGACCGTGAGGTGCGGAGCTCGAGCCATCGCGCTCCGCGCCGATCTTCCACGATTCGAAAGGAGTTCCCATATGAGCGTTAGCGAAATCACGGAGACGCGGCAGTACCTCACCTTCAAGCTCGGCAACGAGGTTTTCGC
The DNA here is from genome assembly GCA_030042915.1 of Acidobacteriaceae bacterium. The sequence goes on along the minus strand of JASHYS010000345.1, from coordinate 2,709 downwards.
CACCGACGTAGCCAAGGTGAGAGAAGTCCTCGATCTCACCCCCATTACCTCTATCCCGCGCATGCCGGAGTTCATGGCCGGCGTCATCAACCTGCGCGGCAGCGTGGTTCCGGTGGTCGACTTCCGGCTCTGCTTCGGCATGTCGAAGACCGAAAAAACACGCAACACCTGCATCGTCGTCGTCGAGGTTCTGCTCGATTCGGAATCGATTGTCATCGGCGCTTTGGCCGATTCGGTCGAAGAGGTGATCGATCTCGAGCCCGAGCAGATTGAGCCCGCGCCGCGCATCGGCGCCCACATCCGCACTGACTTTATCCGCGGCATGGGCAAGCGCGACACGCAATTCATCATGATTCTCGACATCGATCGCGTCTTCTCAGCCGAAGAGCTGGCCGCTGTCCGCGCCCAGGAAGCCGGCAAATCACTGGTTGAAGCAGCCGCATAAGAAAGGAGTGGGGCAGGGCAACCTGCCCCATCTTCCGCCATGCACAACGGCGAAGATTTCATCTCGTCCCGCGACTATTCCCGTCTCCGCAGGCTCGTCTATGACGAGTCTGGGATCAATCTCGGCTCCGAACGGAAGACGATGCTCGAGGGACGGATCCGGCGCAGATTGAAAGAACTCGCGATTCTCTCCTATGGCGAGTATTGCGACTATCTCTTCTCGGCCGCTGGCCTTCAAGAAGAATTGATCCCCCTCATCGATGCCGTCACCACCAACAAGACTGATTTCTTTCGCGAGCCCCGCCACTTCGAGTTCCTGAACGCGAAGGTGCTCCCCGCGCACATGCAAATCAACGGCGGCCGAAGGCCCTTCCTTGTCTGGAGCGCGGCCTGCTCAACCGGCGAGGAACCTTACACGCTCGCAATGGTCCTGAGCGAATTCGGGTTGAGCCATTCCGGCTTCTCCTTCACCATCCTCGCCACCGATATCTCAACCTCCGTACTCAAAAAGGCTGCGCTCGGAATCTACTCCACCGACGTGGTACGGCCGGTGCCGCAGCCGCTCAAAGTGAAGTACTTCATGCGCGGGCGCGAGGCGGGCTCTAAGCGCGTGCGCGTTGTGCCGGAGTTGCGCCGGCTGGTCGAGTTTCGGCGCCTCAACTTCATGGATTCCAATTACCGAATTTCGGAAAAATTCGATGCCGTCTTCTGCCGCAACGTGATCATCTATTTCGACCGGCCCACGCAACAAAGCATTCTCCAGAAGATTACTGGCCGCCTCCTGCCGAGCGGTTATCTGTTCATGGGACATGCAGAGACCCTCCACGAACTCAATCTGCCCGTTTTCCAGGTGGCCCCGGCCCTCTACAGGAGGCTCGATGCCCGAGCCTGAGATCCAGGAGATCTACGTGCAGCCCGGCGAATCGCATCTGGTCTCGCAGCCGGCCGTTCTACGCACCGTGCTTGGCTCCTGTGTCGGAGTTACCTTCCTGGTCCCGCGCCTTGGCATCGCCGCACTCTGCCATCCCATGCTGCCTCAATGCCCTCAAGCTAAGCTGGCGGGAATCAGCGTGCACTCCGGGCGGCGTTACGTCGATTTCGCTATTCGCGACATGGCGCGCCGACTCGATGCGCGCGGCGCGGCACGCGCCGAAGCCGTGGTCAAGCTTTTTGGCGGCAACGATGTTCTTCCCATCGTCGCTGGTGCGCGGCCCTCGGTCGGCAAGCTGAACTCCCAGGCTGCCATCCGCGTGCTGGCCGAAGAGGGTTTTGCCCTGGCTGCTTCCTGCGTCGGCGGCGACGCAGGCATGCACATCAGCTTCGACAGTTGCACCGGCGATGTATTCCTGCGGCGCCTCGATACCGGTCCCCATCAAAAGCCGCGCAAGTCATTCCAGATTGCTCGCCGGCCCGATCCAAGCCGATAGGAGAACTGAGGTGGAACCGTACAAAACCCGGGTGCTGATCGTGGACGACTCTGCCGTCGTCCGCCAAACCCTCAAGGAAGTACTCTCTTCCGATCCCGAAATCGAGGTCATCGGCACCGCCGGCGATCCTTTCGCCGCGGCCGAACGCATTCGCGAATGCGTCCCCGACGTTATCACTCTCGATATCGAGATGCCGCGCATGGATGGGCTTACCTTCCTCAAAAAGATCATGGCTCAGCATCCGATTCCTGTCGTCATCTGTTCCAGCCTCGCCGAAGAAGGCACATTGAGCGGGTTGAAAGCGCTCGAATGTGGGGCCGTCGATATTATTACCAAGCCCAAACTGGGCACCAGGCAGTTTCTTGAGGATTCCCAGGTCATCCTCTGCCAGGCAGTCAAAGCCGCGGCCTCAGCCCGCCTGCGGCCGCTCGGGCCCATGCACACCGTCGAACCCAAGTTGACAGCCGACGCCGTTCTCTCGCCCGCCACGCACGCCATGGTCGAAACCACTGAGAAAGTCGTCGTCGTGGGAGCATCCACGGGTGGAACCGAGGCGCTGAAAACCCTCCTCGAAGCGTTGCCGGCCGATTCGCCCGGAATCGTGATTGTCCAACATATGCCTGAGCTTTTTACGCGCGCATTTGCCAACCGGCTTGACGGGCTCTGCGCCGTGTCGGTCAAAGAAGCGGAAAGCAACGATACCGCCCGGAGCGCAAAACGGAGTCGACAGCCCGCCGCTCAATAAGCCCACCAGGGCGCGGCGGGCGCACCGCTCGGCACCTTCTGGCCGTCGATCGAGACGAAGACGTTCGTTCCGAAGAAGAACGGCAGGCCCCAG
>JASHYS010000344.1 GCA_030042915.1 Acidobacteriaceae bacterium | reverse complement strand
CATCGGCGCCAATACGGTTGTGTTCAGCGTGGTCGACGGCGTGCTGCTCAAGCCGCTCGCGTGTCCCCATCCGCAGCAGCTGGTCGGCGTGTGGGACACCGCCCAGGGCGTCAACGTTCCCCATCTCAGAATGGCGCCGTTCCTTTATTTCATCGAGCGCGAGCAGAACACGACCCTCGAGGACATCGGCCTCTACCAGAACGACTATTTCAGCCTGACCGGCAGCGCGCAGCCCGAACACTTGCAAGGTATCTACGTGACCGACGGGGTTCTGCCGGTTCTGGGCGTAAAGCCGGAGCTTGGCCGGCTCATTACACGGCAGGACGATCAGCCCAAAGCAGCGCATACGGTCCTGCTCACCTATGGCTTCTGGCAGCGCCGCTTCGGCGGAGACAAGAGCGTCGTCGGCCGCACCATCACGATCGACGGCAACGCGCACGAGATTATCGGAGTCCTCCCCCAGAACTTCACTTTTCTCGATCAGAGAGAAACTGACCTTGTCGTTCCCATGCAGCTCGACCGCAGCAAGACCCTGCTGGGCAACTTCAGCTATACCGGCGTGGCCCGCCTCAAGCCCGGCGTCACGCCGCAGCAAGCCGATTCCGACCTGGCCCGCCTGATTCCCATCGCTCTCCGCAGCTTCCCTGCTCCGGAAGGCTTCAGCGCGGAAATCTTTACGCAGGCGCACATTTCGCCCGACGTGCACTCACTCAAGAACGATGTAGTGGGAGATATCGGCAACGCGCTCTGGGTGCTGATGGGCTCCATCGCCCTCGTTTTGCTGGTGGCGTGCGCGAATGTAGCCAATCTGCTGCTGGTTCGCGTGGAAGGACGGCGGCAGGAGCTGGCGGTGCGCTCGGCGCTGGGCGCCGGCCGGGGCAGTATCACCATAGGATTATTGGTGGAGAGCCTCGCCCTGGGTTTGGCGGGCAGCCTGATTGGACTGGCTCTGGCCGAGGGAGCGTTGCGGATTCTGGTGGCTGCCGCGCCCACCGGCCTGCCGCGCCTGAATGAGATTGGCATCAACATTCCAGTGCTTCTGTTCACGCTCGGCCTGGCTCTGTTTGTCAGCCTGGTGATCGCATTGATTCCGGTCATCAAGTATTCCGGGGTAACGGCCAGCACCGGCCTGCGCGAAGGCGGCCGCTCGCTGAGCCAGAGCCGCGAACGCCATCGCGCCCGCAACGTTCTGGTCGTGGTGCAGGTCGCGCTGGCGCTGGTATTGCTCATCTGCTCCGGCCTCATGATCCGAACTTTCCGGGCGTTGGCGCAGGTGTCTCCCGGTTTTTCAGATCCGGCAACGCTTGAAGCCTTCAGCGTCTACATCCCGGATACGCAGATACCCGACTCACAAATGGAGCGTGTGCTGCGCACCGAGCAGTCCATCTCCAATCAGCTTGCATCCATTCCCGGCGTCTCTTCGGTCGCCTTCACCACGGATATCCCGATGTCGGGTGCAGGTTCGTTCGACCCGGTCTACGCCAAAGATCATGTCTATAAAGAAGGCGAACTGGCGCCGATCCGCAGCTTCAAGTTCATCTCCCCGGGCTACTTCTCCACCGTGGGCACGCCGCTGCTTGCGGGCCGCGACATGACGTGGGACGAAGAGTTCCAGAAGCGACCGCTTGCCATCATCTCAGAGAACTTTGCCCGCGATTACTGGGGATCGCCGGCCCAGGCTATCGGAAAATTTGTCCGCGTGGGCAGCACTGACCCATGGCACGAAATCATCGGCGTGGCCGGCAACGTCTACGATGACGGCGTCAGCCAGCCGCCCTCGAGCGCCATCTACTGGCCGCTCTACCAGGACAATTTTGAGACGCAGAAAGAGATGGTGCGCCGCGACGCGAATTTTGTCATCCGCTCGGCGCGCGCCGGCCAGGCGGCGTTCCGCAAAGAAATTCAGCAGGCCGTGTGGGCCGTCGATCCCGAATTGCCGCTGGCCGACCAGACAACTTTGGGTGTGCTCTACACCAAGTCGATGGCGCGCACGTCGTTCATGCTGGTCATCCTTTGCGTGGCCGGCAGCATGGCGCTGCTGCTGGGCATGCTGGGCATCTATGGCGTCATCGCCTACGCGGTTTCGCAGCGCACGCGCGAGATCGGCATCCGCATGGCATTGGGCGCACAGCGCGAGATGCTTACCGGAATGTTTGTGCGCCAGGGACTCGTGCTGACGGCGATCGGCATCGCCGCCGGTGTCGCAGTGGCTTTCGCCACCATGCGCCTCATGGCCTCGATCCTCTTTCACGTGAGCCCTGTCGACCCGTGGACCTATGTCTTCGCCACCGCAGCCATTCTGCTGATTGCGTGGATCGCCTGCTACCTGCCTTCGCGCAAAGCGGCCGCGGTCGATCCCGTGCACGCGTTACGCGCCGAATAAGTGCGCGGAGCCGGGGGAGAGTTTCATGAATATGGTTCCTGTGATCAAGTGCAGCGATCTGGAGCGCTCGGCGCGTTTCTACACAGAAGTGCTCGATTTCGAGTGGAAGTGGCCTGACTATAAAGATCGTGAGAAGGCCAACGGAGTGGCGCATCTGACGAGAGACGGGGCCGAGTTGATGCTCTCGCGGCATGCGGGAGACGGTGTCTTTGGCTCGCTCAGCCGTGTCTTCGTCGACAGCGTGGATGAGCGCTACGCCACCTTTCGCGCCCGTGGGTTGGACACCACGCGGCGGCCGGAGTCTCCAATTCATACTGCGCCGGTGGATCAGACCTGGGGCTTGCGGGAGTTTTCTGTGACCGATCCTGATGGCAACGGTCTGTGCTTCTGCGCGCCTATCCGATGAGCGCCGGCCGAGCGGGTCTCCATGTGTAGCGAGGCCTGGAGCCGATTGCGCCAGACGTGAAACTTTCGTTCACTGCTCGCGTATAGCAGCCACAGGATCGACACGCATCGCGCGACGCGCCGGAAGGTAGCATGCCAGCAGCGAAATTGCCGCCAGCAGCATCACGACCGCGATGATGGTGAGCGGATCGTTGGCACCGACGCCGTACAGTTGAGCGCCCATGAAGCGGGTAAGGCCGAGCGAGAGCACCAGCCCCAAACCCAGCCCAATCAGGGTGAGCCAGAGCCCCTGCAACAGCACAAGCCTTAAAACGTCGCCGAGCGAAGCGCCAAGAGCCACGCGGATGCCGATCTCATGCGTGCGCAGCGCGGTGCGGTACGCCACCACTCCATAGATGCCGGTCGCCGCGAGGATGAGCGCGATCACAGCGAACATGCCGGCAAATGTACTTTGCATCACCGCGAAGATGCCAGTCATCTGGGTGGTCTCGCGCATGGTGCGCACATCGAACACCGGAATCTGGCTATCCACCTCGTGAATGGCCTGCTCCACCGCTTGTTCCATTTCCGCCGGGTTGCTCCTGGTCTTCACCTGCACAATGGTCTGGTTGTCTGCCTCCTGAAAAAAGCTCAGGTAGATCATGGGCTCGGGTTGCTCGTTCATGAACTGGTGTTTGGTGTTTCGGGCCACGCCCACCACGGTAAACGGGCGCCCCAGCACCATCAGTTTCCTGCCCAGTGGATCCTGGCCCGGCCAGTAGTGGCTGGCCGCTGTCTGATCGACAATCAACACCTCCGGAGCATTCTCGTTGTCGTCCGGTGTGAACTCGCGCCCTTCGAGAATGGGGATTGCGAGCTGCTCGAAGTACCGCGAGGTCACTTCGGCTCTGCGCACCTCGAGCGACTCATGCGGCCGCGGCACATAGCCTTCGGGATAAGCCAACGCGGTCTTCCGTGTGAAGTCAAGCGGCACCCAATCGGTGAGGGTTGCATTGGTTACGCCGGGCAGCGCCGCAACGCGATCGAGAATCTTGTGGCGGATGATCTGCGCCTGCGCATCGCTGTAACCGGCAATATTCAATCCCGCAGAAGCGGTGAGAATGTGATCCTGTTCAAATCCGGGATTGGCCGTGGCGATGTTGCGCAGCGTGCGCAGAAACAGCGCGGAAGTGACGAGCAGGGCGAGCGACAAAGCGATCTGCGCCACGACCAGTCCGCTGAGCAGGCGCCGGTTGTGCGAGCCGCCGGAAACGCTGGCCGACTCCTCCTTCAACACTTCGGCGGCCGGGACACGCGACGAGCGCCAGGCGGGAAAGGCGCCGCATGCCAGGCTCGCCAGCAAAGCCAGGATCAGGATTGCGAGAACAACTGTTTTGTCGAGAGAGCCGTTGAGCACGATCGGATTCGAATTGGGTGGAACGAAGTCGGAGAAAGTGCCGGCGGTCCAAAATGTCAGCATCAGGGCAGCGATTCCCGCAAACAGAGAGACGGCGACGCCCTCAATGATCATCTGCCTTACCAGGCGGACGCGGCCCGAGCCGAGCGACTGGCGAATGGCAATTTCGCGCCGCCGCGACACGAATCGCACCAGCGTGAGCGTGGCCACATTGACGCAGGTCAGCAGCAGCACCACGCCGGCAATGGCCAGCAGCACGGGCAGTGACGACGCCATGTAGCCGTTGGCGCCAAAGGGCGAGCGCCACATCGGGTCCAGGGTGATGGTGTTCCGGCCCGGATGCTCGTCAGGATACGCCGCCACGATCCGCTGCATGATCGATTCAAGGTCCCCGGTAGCGAGCTCGCGGCTCACGCCCGGCCGCAGACGCGCCAGCACGTTGTAGTGGTAGGCGCTGCGGTGCGTCAGGAAGTAGGAGGCCGTTCCACCCGGATTGAGGGTGAGCCATGCATCCTCGCGAATTCCGGGCATGGCCCCGATGAACCCCTCGGGCGCTACACCGATCACCGTGACCGTATGCCCGGCAATCCCAAGCGGCTTGCCCACAATCGCAGGGTCGCCGGCAAAGCGCGTCTGCCACAGCGAGTAACTGAGCACGACATATGGAACGGCATCGGGATGTGTCTCTTCTTCGGGCAGGAAGAATCGTCCCAGAAGAGGTTTCACGCCGAGCAAGTCAAAGAAGTTCGACGATACATCGGCGATGTAGATCCGCTCCGGCGCGGCCCCGCCGTTCGTCAGCGCGATCCAGTCGTGGTTATAGGCGAGCATGCCTGCGAGGCTGTGGTTCTGCTCGCGCAGATCGCGATAATCGAGGTACGAGAGCGGAGGCGAAGGCGACGTGCTCCACTCGCCGCGCATCACGCTCACCAGACTGCCCGTATCGCGCGCCCCGGGAATGGGGTGCAGCATGGTGCCGCTGATGCAGCTGAAGACCGTGCTGTTGGCGCAGATGGCGACCGCCAGCATGGCCGTCGCCGTAATGGTGAATCCGGGATTCTTGCGCAGTTGCCGGAAGGCAAAGCGTACATCCTGGAGCAGTCCAACCATGACCGCCTCCAATCGGAACTTTGCTCTCGGGGAATTAGAGTATCGCCGACCTCACTTGTATGCAGTGCTCGAAGACACAATCGTGCTGCGAGCTCTAGGTGCGCGGCCCGCGTCCGAAGAGACCGCGCCAGGTGTGGGGTTGTTTTGCGGGCTGACCGGACTCTTCTGCCGCATGCGGATTTTCGAAATGCTGCGGGCGTCCGGCCCACTCCGCCGACGAGAAGAAGCTCGGCCCCACCTCGATGAGCCGTGGAACCATGCGGAAAACGGCCACGCGATTCCAGGGCTGGCCGTTTCTCATGCGGTAGCCCTTTTCGTTGAGCCTGGCGACGATCTCGGCATAGGAATAGTCCTGCGTCACCAGGTCCATCATCAGTATCAATACCTCGTGCTCGGCGGGATCGGCTTCCAGCCGCTTGCAGTCGTCGGAGATGCGCAGCCCGTAGGGAACGGCCTCGTCGAATTCACTTTCGCTTGGAGCCTCCGCGTTGGGCAGCTCGCGCCGCCACTCGATGGCCACCATTTGCCACCCTGCCGCCGTGCGCTGCCGGATGATGTCGG
>JASHYS010000343.1 GCA_030042915.1 Acidobacteriaceae bacterium | reverse complement strand
GAAACGAGGAACGTGAGCGAGGCGAGGGAGTCGGCCCACGCGTAGACGACAGTTTTGAGCAAGGCGATAAACAGCCACAGGAAAGCGAAATCGCGGCGGCTGTTGAACCAGGCCCATAAAGCCGCCGGCGCCATAAGCAGAAACAGGAGCAGCGTCAGCAATCTGCCAAAGAAACCGAAAGCGATGGTTTTATTTTGCGAGGACTGGATGAGCTGGACGGCAATCGGGAGTCCAAGCACCGGGGCCTCGTGCATGCCGCCGGCGCCCGAGCTCTGAAGACTGGGATTTGACACCACACCGATGCCGGAGGCTTCGAGACCTGGATTGGGCGACATATAAAAGCGCACGGCGAGATCGATCTGGCCGTTGGCAGCGGAAGGCAGATCAAAGCTGACGGGGCGGGCGAAGAACAGTGTCGGCGTTGGCGAGCTGAAGCCGCCGAATTGGCCGATGAATTGCCCGTTGGCGTAAACCTGGTACGCATCGTCGAAGTCAGCGGGCATTTTCAGCGCCAGCGGCTGCGCAGGATCGGCAACGCGGATCGAGAGCCGGTACCAGGCGTAGCCGTCGAGATTGGGGAATCCGTTGGCCGTCCAACCCGCAACTTGGCTCTGAGACGACATCTGGAGATCGAACGGGTCAGCCTCAGAATTTTGCGGCGTCAGGTCGAGCGTAGTCCAGTTCGAGTCGTCGAAGCCCGTTTGCGCCCATTGAAATCCGCCGTCGACCCAGGGCGAGTCGCCGGGAGAAAATCTCCACGGCCCCGTAAGCGGCACTGCAGAGTTGCCGAGGATGATGGATTGCGCGGACGCCGGAGCAGGTCGCCTTTGCGGTGCACCCATGGCGGCACGGGGCACAGATGCGAGCAGTGCTACGGCAAGAAGCAGGGGAAATTTCTCGCGCATTTCTTCAAAGCGTAGCATTGCAGCAGCCCGCGCGAAAAGTGAAAAGAACAGTGCACGCAAACCAATGGTAACGGGTGAAAAACAAGGGACTTAGCTGAGTTAACGGAGATAGCAGAGTTGGCGGGGGTTAGGGGCGGGGTGCCCCATCCTAGCCGGGTCCTTGTTTTTCCGGCTAGGGTGGGGGCGAGACTCTCCACGCCCCGAACTCCAGCCTTTCGTCGACTCGTTAACTCACTAACGTGCACTCCAGCTCACGCTATCTCCGCAAACCCCGCTTTCCTCAGATCACCTTGTCATCCGCACTGTCGATCACCGCATCGGCCGCGGCGCGGCTCCATCCAATGCGGAAATCCTTCACGCCGTGCAGAGCCAAAGCGCCGCCGGCGTTGCGCGGCGCGGTGATGGCAAAGAAATCTGCGCGCTCCACGTCGTACAACGAAAACGCAGGACGCGCGTCGGGCGTGGCGTTGGCGATTTCCACGTGGCTCAGTTCCAGGTTCCGCATATGGCGCAGGAAAAATCCCGACGAAGGCGTGGGGCCGAAGCGCCCCGGTTCGGGATACCCATTCTCCTGCTCGGGCGGCACCATTTGCGCCTGGTCGGCCGTTCCGCCGCCCAGCGTTGCCACGTAAATGTCAGAAAGTTTCACATCCTCGATCAGCGCGCCCGGGATGCCGGAAAGAATCGAGGCCTGCCGCGCGGGCGCGTTGTAGCAGGCAATGTTGCTGATCAGGACGCGCTTGAGCGTCCCCACCTTGGTGGTGTCTTTGGGGCCACGCAGGCGAGCGCCGAGACGCAGAAACAGCGGCCCGCAGCCCAGATCGCGCATCGTGGTGTTGGTGATGGTGATGTCTTCAAGCAATGCTCCATCCACTGACTCAAGCGCGTAGCCGAGGCAGCCTTCGAACACGCAGTTTGAAACGGTGATGTTGATGAAGCCGCCGTTCGATTCCGTGCCGCACTTGATGCGGCCGGTGCCAAACGCGCGGCGGTCGGCCGGGAACTTCTTCCACGAGCCGTCGAGAACGCTGCCCAGCTCGTACCAGCCGCTGACAAAACAGTTGGTGATGGTGACGTTGCGCGTGGCGCGCGCATAGCCCAGAGCGTAGCTCGACTTGGGGCAGATGCCGTCGTCCCACGGCGAGTTCACGGTGCAATTCGACACGCGCACGTTCTGGCAGCAATCAATGTCGATCCCGTCGCGGTCGGTGTCGATTTTGACGTTGTCGATGGTCACGTTGTCTACGCCGGTCAGCAGGAATCCGAAGTGGCCGCCCTTGAGGATGGAAAAATCGCGGAAGACGGCGTTGTAGCAGTTCTTGAGCGCGATGGACTTGTTGCCCACGCCGGGCTGTTCGGCCTGATACATCGGGTAGTCACCGCGGGCGAAGCGCGCGGGCGCCGGAGCAGTGGGAGTCTGGCCGCCTCCCGCTGCGGCTCCGGATGGAGCTTGTCCGGATGGCGCCGCTGCAGCCTGGGGCCTCGCATTGCCGCCAGGTTCGGGCCCACTCCCTTCTTGTCCGGCTCTCGGAGGGCGCCCGGGGCCGGCGCCAAAGCTCAAGCCCTTGCCATAAATCAACCCGGTTCCGGTGATCGAAATATCGTGAATGCCTTCGCCCCAGATGAGCGAGTTGTGCCAGTGGTTGTGTCCGTAATCCTGATACGCGTCCCACTCGGTATTGGGCTCCGCCGCATCGTAGACGCCGCCGCTGTAGCCGGTAGTCTGACCCGGCAGCGGAGATTCGGCCGCCTGGATGGTTGAGCCTTCCTCAAGATAAAGATGAACGTGGCTCTTCAAGTGGATCGAAAAACAGATGTAGGTTCCAGCCGGGAAAACCACCACGCCTCCGCCCGCGGCAGCGGCGGCATCAATGGCACGATTCACGGCAGGAGTGTCAACGGTTTTGCCGTCACCGGTGGCTCCGTACTGGCGCACATCGAATGTCGCTGTGGAAGCGGGCGCCGCGCTTGCCTTGCCCGCGGCGAACGAGATGGCGGGAAGACCGGCTCCGACCACGCCCAGGCTGCCCGTACGAAGCAGATTGCGGCGTCGGGAATCGAAGTTTTTCATCGCTGTGGATTGTCCTTTTTTTGATCCGGGAATTTTCTTGCTTCTATCTGCGCAGCCATCCTAGCACTTCAGGTCTGTCCGCGTAGAGCGCG
>JASHYS010000342.1 GCA_030042915.1 Acidobacteriaceae bacterium | reverse complement strand
TACTTTGCCGTGCCTTCGGAAGTTTGTCCCGGCCAGAAGTACTGCTGCTCGAGAAAATCCTCGTAGTTAAAGCCGGGCCCCAGTGGATTGGAACCCCATTGATCGAAAGGCAGGGTGCGGGCAGCCTTATCGCCGGGATTGGCGATGTGGATGGTACTCTCGCCGCCGGGCCTCATCTCCAGCAAAATGTGCTGGCGTATCTCGCGGTGCGCTGACGGCGGCTGGCCCAGATCCACCACGACGCGCAACACGCCCGGAAACCAATGCACCTTGAGGGTAACGGGATAGCTGATGCGCGCGCCCGACGCGTCGATTGCCACCAGGTGGCCGATAGCGCGGAAGTCCGCGGTTTGAAGCTGTTTTCGCGCTGTTGCCAGCAGTTCGGGAACTCCTGCTGATTGCGCGCCCAACGTTGCGGCCATCGCGGCCACGCAAGCCAGAGGGCGCAGCTTTCGCGCCACGAAGCGCCAATCGCTTCCTCGCGGCATCGGCAATTTCACGCCTCGATCCTTCCGTCGCGTATGCGAATGTGGCGCGGCGCGCTGGCGGCGATGTCCTGCTCGTGCGTCACTATGATCAGCGTCATGCCGCGCTGTTCTCTGATGCCTTCAAGGATCTCCATGATGTGCGCCGAATTCACGCTGTCGAGGTTGCCGGTCGGTTCGTCAGCAAGAAGAATCGTCGGCTTGTTGGCCAGGGCTCGCGCGATGGCCACGCGTTGGCGTTCGCCGGCCGACAGTTCATTAGGATAATGGCGAAGCCGATGGCTCAGGCCCATCTCTTCCAGCAGCGCCGCGGCGCGCTCCACGCGATGATTGCCGCGCTCGTTGCCGGCCAGCATGGCCACCTGCACGTTTTCCAGAGCTCGCAGCGTGGGCAACAGGTGAAAGGCCTGGAAGATGAAGCCCACCTGAAGCGAGCGATAGGCGTCCAGGCTGACGGTTTTTCCCAGGGCCGAGCCGCGAAAAAGAACCTGACCGCGCGAAGGCAGGTCGAGCCCACCCAGCATGTGCAGCAGCGTGGATTTGCCGCTGCCGCTGGGGCCGCTGATGGCCACGTATTCGCCGGCGTCGATGCGGACGTCGACACCGCGCAGCGCCTGGACGCGGCCATCGTCGTAGCTCTTCATCAAACCCTGTGCTTCAAGCAGCGGGCTACTCATAACGCAGCGCCTCCACAGGAGAGAGTCGGGCTCCGCGCCACGCCGGGTAAGCGCCGGCAGCCAGGCCTGAAGCCACGGCGATCAAGAGCGACTCCACCAGGTGCAGCGGCGAAACTGAAGCCGAAACGATGTTCCCGGTTTGCGGCAGAGCAGCCAGCAGGCGCAGAACGCCCCATCCCACCACAATGCCGACGAGTCCGCCCGAAAGCCCCAGGGCCGTGGCCTCAGTAAGGATCAGCAGAATCACGTGCCGGCTCTTCCAACCCAGCGCGCGCAGAATCCCGATCTCGTGAGTGCGCTCGAAAACCGACATCGCCATGGTGTTGGCAATGCCCAGAATGCCAATAAACAGCGCAATGGACGACGTGCCCCAGGCTACGGAATGCGCCAGCTCCACCAGCGCATTATTGGCGGCGCGATCGGCGGCCGGGTCGGCCAGCACCTGGGGAACGGCGGCTTCGATTTCGCTCTCGGCACGCTTCACGTAGTCGTCGTAAGAGATTCCCGAGGGCACGGGACGGAGCCGGACATGAAACGCAGTTACCTTGCCTTCCATGCTGGAAAGATTCTGCATCTGGTCGAGTGGCATAATCACCGCTCCTTCGACTAACGCCGAGCCGCCGTGATAAATGCCCACCACCTTGAACTCTGTGCCCTCAAGGGTAAGAGTGTCGCCGGCTCTTTTTTTCAGGTCGTTGGCCAGCGACTGGCCGAGGATCAATTCCCGCTGGCCGTCATGAAAGCGGCCGCCGGAAACGAAGGTGAGCGCATCCAGTTCGTAGGAATCGGCTGGCCATCCGTAGACGATGGCGTTGACGTCAGGGGTAATATCCATAAGGTTGAAGATCATGGGCACGCAGCGGGCCACATCGGGCAGAGCGGCGATTTTAGCGCCCAGCGATTGGTCCAGCTCGCTTTTGACGAAATTGGTCTGAACGACGGCGATGTCGGTGCCGGCGCTGGTATAAAGGCGCATCCACTCGTTCTCGAAAGCGCGCGAGAATCCCACCAGCGCCACGAAAGCGCCGATCCCCATGGTAATGCCGCCCAGAGTTAACAGAGTCCTTAAGCGCCGCCGCCAGAGATTCTTCCAGGCGAATCCGGCGAAGGAAAGTTGCGAGGCCATGGCGTTGACAGATTTCCTTGTGGACTCGGTTGGTTGGGAGGGTCCGTGCCGTCAGTGTATTCGGTTGCAAGCGCCCTGTCTATCGTGAATTTGATCGCCGGCGACCCTCAGGAGTCAGCCTGATCGCACGCCAACCGGGCATCACGGCATTGAGCGAAGCCAGCGAAAACGGGCGTTTCATCCATGCAGAGACCACGGGCGCGAAGATGCGATCTTGCGCAACGCAGTTCGCGCAACCCGCTCAGACCAACCCTGTCGCGATGGAAAAAGGGGAGGCAACCGCACCGCAAGACTCCATGGCCCGGTTGCGGGCAGACGCAGGGATGCTCTGCCCGAAGCCCGAAGAACAGATGGAAAACGGCACTGCGTACGATCCAGTCAGCCCCGCCGGGCTAAGCCCGCTCGGCCGCGCGGCCTCCGCCGCCACCGCCTTTGCGGGCTGTGTAGCAGGCCCGGCAATAAACGGGACGATCGCCGCGAGGCTCGAACGGAACGGTCGTTGGCTGGCCACAACCCGAACAAATCACAGGAGTTCCCTGTGAAGAAGCCGAACGGTAGCCGGATCCCCCCTGGTCAGCTTTCTTTGCCTGGCGGCAAGGCTTGCACCGCTTCGGGGTCGAGTAACCGCGTTCCTGGAAGAACGCCTGATCGGCAGCGCTGAAGGTAAACTCCTTCCCACAGTCACTGCATGTAATTTGCATATCACCGGCCATTCTGGCTCCTTGAAACACCTTGCAAGGGATTGTACAGCCCTTGGCGTGTTTTTTTACAAGGATTCTTTTGAATTGAAAAAACTTACAGTAAACCGCGGGGTTTGACCGGAGATTTCATGGCAAAAACTGCCGCTTGGGCTGTCTGCGCAGAAGATCGGATGGCCGGGCTCGCGGGAACCGGATTTCGACCCTGCGCCAGAGCACATACCAGCCCTGAGAGGCCGCGCTATGATCTTCGCGCTTCAATCTCTTAAATCAGGCGGGCCCTATGCGCATCGTAAATGTGCTTACGTCGCTTGGCATCGGCGGTGCAGAAAAGCTGGCGCTGGCAGTGTCGGAGCGCATGGCGGAACGCGGCCATACCGTGGCCCTGCTGGTGCTGCAAGGCAGGCTCAACGAAGAGTGGCCGACCACGATTCC
>JASHYS010000032.1 GCA_030042915.1 Acidobacteriaceae bacterium | reverse complement strand
GCAACTCCCGCGAAAAGGCTCGAAACCCAGTGTGGTACTCCGAGAGTTTCACGCCCAGAAAGAGATTTTGAAAAGCCGTCAGCATCCGGTTGGAAATGTATTTATAAAGAGGCATGCCGCCCTTGAGCGCTCCGCCGCCCAGGATTCTCGATCCCAGAACCATGTCGTAGACGCCGCTGGCTACCATCCCTGCCATGACGGGAACCAGCAGCGGCGTGTACTGATAATCGGGATGAACCATCACGACGATGTCCGCGCCCGCCGCCAGCGCCTCGCGATAGCAGGTCTGCTGGTTGCGGCCATAGCCATAATTGGAATCTTGGATGAATGTCTGCACGCCGAGCTTACGCGACAGTTCCACGGTGTTGTCTTCGCTGGAGTCGTCAACCAGTATTTTGATGTCCACTACATCGGGCAGCTCGCGCACGGTTTGCTCCAGCGTCTTCTCAGCGTTGTACGCGGGCATCACCACTGCGATCCGCTTTCCATGAATCATGGTTTTGATTCCTGAGCTAATATTCTCGCAAATTCGCCTCCACTCGACCCCACGGTGAGGCGAGTCCTGAAAAATGTATCGATGGAGCCGATCGCAACAGAGGATCAGGCGTCTATCTTTTGCCGGCAAAATTAAAGCGCAGGCCAAAGCGCGCCGCGATCGGAAGCCCGATCTGCGCAGGGGAAAGGGACGTCGCAGCCGTCGTTACATATTGCTCGTTGAATAGATTCTCGACCGCTGCGTAAAGCTCTGTGCCGTGTGTCAGGCGCCGCGCGGCCATGGCATCCAGCACAAAGAAGCTGCCCATGGGCAGCTGGTTGGTATCCAGTTGCATTCCTGCGTAGCGGCCTTCCAGCGAAAATGAAAGCACTTCCGGATTCGTGTAGCGAGCCTGACAAGTGAACTCCTGATGCGGAACCTGAGCCACCCAGGTGTTCTCAAGAGACGGCTGCCCAGGAGCGCTGATAATCTTCGCGTCCACATACTGATATCCGCCCGACAACTGAAAACGTCGGGGCAATTCCGCTAGCCAATCCAGCTCCACTCCCGGCGAGCTGGTTCGGCCCAGGTTGGCGCGCACGTACGTCAACGTATTCGCGGTCGGCGGCGGGCAAATCGCCGGCACAGGCGTCACCTGGCACGAAACGCTCGACACCGGATTGATGATTTCATTGAAAAAGAAAGCGCCGCGTAGCTGCAGCCGATGGTTCAGTCCCTGCAGCGCGACGCCCGCTTCGCCGCCTGTGAGCACCTCGGCCGTTAGATTGGCGTTGGCATCGGTCAGGTTATTGGCCTGTCGATACGACCGATAGAGTTCGTTCAAAGTGGGCGCGCGAAATGCGCGATACACCGACGCCGACCAGGAAACATGCGAATTCGCGGTCTCAACCAGTTGGGCACGCGGGCTGAACGCCCGATAGGAACGATTCACGTACGGCGTCGTCTCTGCAGATCCCGCAGGAATCAAGGGTTGTGCAATCAGAAATCCATCGAAGTTGCTCCAATCGTCGAATCGTGCGCTCAAGCCTAGAATCGTGCGCGGCGAGATTTGAATTACGTCCTCGCCAAATACGCCCGTGGTCCGCTGGTGGCCTCCCGCGTAGCTATCGCGTGTGTTGCTGCCCGTGGTCGTTGAGAAGATGCGTTCGTTGCTGTGACCAATTTCCTCGTGGCTTTCCAGTCCCGCCACCAACGACTGATGCCCTCGCAAGCTGCGCGACCAGACTGCCGAAGCGCCAATCCCCTGCGCAGGCACCGTCTGCTCATCTGTGAGCGCCTGGCTGTTCTGGTTCAGCGCTACCGAGAAAAAATTCTGGTGATAGGTTTCATAACTCCCGTAGGAACGCAACTGCAGATTGCCCAGGGAGCCAAGCGTCAGATTGGCGCCTAACGATCCCTGTCCCAGGCGGATGCTGTTGGTTTGCCCGATCGTGCCGTTGTTGCGCGAATCGTCGAAATACGATCCGCGAGCGAAAAGTTCACTCTGCGTGCCTATCTTTCTTTCGGCGGTCAGATCGGCGGCGCCGTGGTTTGAGGCGGCGCTGGTATCCACACTTCCCTGATCCGATTTCGGAACCAGAATGTAGCCGTCGGTATGAAACGCCTCGCCCGAGAAGACCGATTCCCAGCGGCCCAATTGCCCGCCGCCCGAAAGCGACAAATCTTGCGTGTTCTGGTTGCCATAGGAGGCATCAAGTGAAACTCCGGCAGGCTGAGCGGGGCGCGTAAAGAACTGCATCACTCCGCCCAACGCTTCACTTCCATACAGGCTCGATGCGCCGCCTTGCGTCACTTCGACGCCGGCAACTGAGGCCGCTGGAACACGGTCCCAATACACCCACGAACCGAATGGATCGTTGAGCGGAATCCCATCTTCAAGCACCAAAACACGGCTTGCGCCGTTTGCTCCAAGCCCTCGCAGCGATACACCGAGTGTGGTCGGATTCGCCGTGCGGCTGCTGTTCCGCCGGAACAGGCTGAAGCCCGGAATCTGCCGCAGCGAGTCGTCCAAAGTAAGCGCGGGCGTCGCTTCAAGGTCCGCACTGCTCAGTTGTATGTCGCTGACCGGCGTTTGCCCAATCGGAACTGGGCTGCGCGTCGCCGTTACCACCACGCGCTCTGTCTCCGCCACCAACTGCAGCGTGACTTTGAGCTTTGCAGCGCCATCTGCAACCGCGGTCCACGATTCCTGGGCCTCCCTGAAGCCGGCAGCCGTCACATTCAGCGTTCCCGAGGTCCCTGGCACATCCTCAAAAATGAAGGCGCCCTCTTCCGACGTCTTCGTTGTGGCAGAGTAGGAATTCGCCTGCAGTTTCACTTCCGCTCCCTGCACCGGCGCGCCGCTTGCATCGCGCACGCTGCCCGACACGCGTGTCCCTTGCGGCAATGCCGGCGCTGGAGGGGCGACGACAAGAACTGCCAAAAACGACAACTTGGTTGTGACCAATGAAAATCGGGACATAGCCTCGGCTACTTGGCTGACGTAAGCCGGAAGATCCGGGACCCGTGAGACTCCAAAGTCAGTTGGATGCCATCTGCCGACGGCGCGGTCGCCTCTTTGCTGACAAGATCGGTCAGTTTGGGCGGATGCGCGGCGTAGTGCGTGTCGCGCAGCGCGTCAATTTCGCGCCAGTCAAGACTTATCGTGGCAGCATCGGGGCCGAGATTGAAAAGCGAGAGGATCGCTGCGCCGCCGGGGTAAACATTGATCCAAGCCTGGACGGGTTTTTTACGCAGGCTTTGAATGTCGAGCGGGGTGGCCGCGATGCCGCGCTGGTCAACCGCGATGATGTCGCGATTGGAGATCAGTTTCAGATCGTCGGCATCCATGTGCGTCAGATCGGCGCCCAGGTAAAGCGGCGCACACGAAATAGCCCAGAGAATGAACATCGACTGCCGCTCCGTGGGCGTCACCCCGTCGTTGTCGCCGTTGCCCAATTCCAGCGAGTCCAGGTCGTTCCAGCCGCCCGGCTTCGCAAACCGGCTCCACTCCCGCACGTCGTCAAATCGCCCCGCCACGCGCGTAGGCCAGTCAGTCAAATGGCTCTTGACGGCGGGGTCGTTGCTGCGTCCGCAGGCGTAGCACTCGATGTCGTCTTCGATGCGCCAGCCATTGGCGTTGGCGCGCCAAAGTGGAGCTTGGTCGATGGAAAGCCAGTTCGACAGTTCCAGCCAGATGGGGTAGCCCGATCGCAGGATGGCGGCGTGCCATTGGCGGACCTCCTCGCGATTGTCGGCAGCACGATTGCCGCCGCCGGGTCCCACGAAATCAAGCTTGATAAAGTCCACTTTCCAACGCGCAAACTGATTGACCACCGATTCGATGTACGCGCGAGCCGCGGGTTTGCTGAAATCAATCTTGTATGTGTCGCGCAGCGTTGAGCCGGGAAGACTCTTGTCGACGATCTCCTGGAGGTGGGTGCTTGTGCCGGCGACCACCGGGTTGGCATCGTAGAGTTGCGGGCGGATTCCAGGACCAAGATAGAGGCCAAAGCGCAGCCCGCGGCTGTGCAGGTATGCGCTCAGTCCTTCCATGCCGCTGGGAAAATTGCCGAGATTGGGCTTGGGAACGCCGTGTTCATCCCAGCCGTCTGTCCATCCGGAGTCGATATTGATATACCGGTAGCCCAGTTCGGGAAGCCCTGTGGCAATCAGTGCATCCACCTGCGCCCTGATCTTCTCTTCGGTGGGTTTGCTGCGCATGAACGACCAGCTGCTCCACCCCATGTAAGGCTTCTGGCCGAGTGTGGCCAAGGTCACCGGCGGAGCGCTCGATCGCTTCTCGTGGGAGCCGGGGAGCGTTTGGCCTGAGGCAGTCAGAGAAAGCAGCACAATGAGCAGAGTCTTTCGCATAAGGCAGGATCGTAGCACACAGTGGCGGCCGCCAAAGACCGTTACTGGCCGAAGGCCTTGATCTGCGCGGCGACGAAATCGTGTACGAACATCAGGCTGGTGGGCGCCGTTACGGTTTCCGGCTTCTGCTCTCCCGGCTTGTGAATCATCAGCACCGGGCGCGGATCCCACTGACCGCCGTGGGAGACGCGCTCATCCTCGGCGCCCCATCCCGGCAGCGGCCTCCACATGTGCGTCCGCCAGGAGTGGTCGCCTTGCACGATCAGCGTGGTGTTAGCCCAGCGCGGCTGCGCTTCCAGAATGTCGAGCATTTCGCCCAGCAGGCGGTCGGAATAATCCAGCCCATCCAGGTACGATCCGCCAAACCCGAATGTGGCCGTCCTGCGATTCCAGAATGGCGGCGGATGCGGGGCGGGAATGTGCACATAGATCAGATCGGCCTGGCTCGTCGAGAGGGTTTCGAGCGCATGCCGGCTCACGTCTTCCACCGATCGAATGTGACCCTGCGACATCCAGTCTGCTGTGTCTCTCCACGCCTTCGCCGGCGCCACAAACTGCTCAATCAAAATGCGCAGCGGGAACCACACGTTCTCGGCAAAGCTGGCATCGAGCCAGGTGGGGCCGCGATCCTGCGCGTCATCGTTGCTCCAATAGCACTGTGTGGCTACGCTGGCGAAGATCGGGCAGTAGGCAACGTACCACCCCACGATTGAGGTCGTAACTCCGCGTTGCTTCGCCATGCCGAAGAGTGAAGCGCTCACGTCGAACTGCCGCCACTGAGGCGACCCGTCAATCTGTACCAGGTAGCGGTTGTCGTATGTGTACACCACGTCGGTAACTGCCCGGCCCAGCATGAGGCTTGGAACTGCGCGCGTGGTCCGGTACGCAATCGGGGTCATGCTGGTGTAAAGGGTGCTTTCGGCGCGCATGCGATCCAGATTGGGAAGCCGGAGCGAAGGATCGCGCACCTCGAAGGTGGGCTGATACGCAAGCTCGTCGAGCAGAATCCACACCAGCCGCGGTTTGTTCGCGGGTTGCGGAGGGATTGCCGTCGCATAGGCTTGCGGTCCCCCACGCCACATCGCGGCCCGCACCAGCTGCCAGCTCATGACCAG